>WRBX01000008.1 GCA_009784335.1 Oscillospiraceae bacterium | reverse complement strand
GGCGCATTCGCGACCGACACCTTCGCATACTTATTCGGCATGCTAATCGGGCAAAAGCACGGCCGCCATATATTTCCGAAAATCAGCCCGAAAAAAACCGATATCGGCTGCATAGGCGGCATAATCGGCACAACGATTTTGTTTTTACTCTGGGGCCTCGTAGGCAATTGGCTACTCGAATCGCTTGCAATGGCGCCAAGATTTAATATAGGCAACTTGATTTTATGCGGCTTTTTATGCAGTTTTGTCGCCCAAATCGGAGATTTATCAGCAAGCCTGCTCAAGCGAAAATTCGGTGCAAAAGATTTCGGCTCCATCCTCCCCGGCCACGGCGGCGTGCTCGACCGCTGCGACTCCCTCCTCCTCACCGCCCCATTTGTGCTGATATTTAACATGCTTTTGCCAATTATTTATTAGCACGCAGAGTCGCTAAAAAAAGAGGTTTTAATCATCGAAAAACTAACCCATGGCAGAATAATCAAAGGAATCGGCGGTTTTTATTATGTGTTCGATGGCAGCGAAACCCACGAATGCAAGGCGGCCGGCACCTTTCGTAATGATGGAATAACACCGATTGTCGGCGATTATGTTTTTTTTGATAGCGAGAAAAAGTTTATTGAAAAAATCGAAGGGCGCAAGAATTCGCTGATTCGTCCGCCGGTTTCTAATATCGACCAAATCATTATCGTCGTTTCGCCCGTTAATCCCGCGCCCGATTATTTCATGATTGATAAGCTCACAGCGCTTGCGATTTCCAAGGGCATAACTCCGATAATTGCGATAAATAAGATTGATTTGAAGAATTATAAAGAGTTGGAAAAAACATATAAGAAGCTCTTCCCCGTGATTAAGCTTGCCGCAAAAATGCGCAAAAATATCAGCAAGATTAGAAAAGTGCTAAAGGGCAAAACCAGCGCGCTGGCCGGCAATTCCGGCGTTGGCAAAAGCACGATTATCAAGGCGCTGGGCCTGGCGGCCGAGGTTGGCGAAACTTCCAAAATTCAGCGCGGCAAGCATACCACCCGCCATGTTGAGCTTATGCAGCTTGGCCGCGATTCGTTTATTATGGATACGCCCGGTTTTTCCATGCTCGATACCGAAATCGAGGGCAGCATTATAGATTTTTTCCCCGAAATCAGCGGCACTAAATGCCTTTTCACCGATTGCACGCATAAAGAAAATGCTAAAGGCTGCGAAGTTTACGGCAAAATGAGCAAATCGAGATATGAGAGTTTAATGGAATTGATAAAATGATAAAAAAAATAAAATTTGAGCACATATTATTGATTTTGTCATCAGCCCTGCTGCTTTTCGCGCTTGTGCCTATTTTTTATGTCGGCCTTTTCGACCGCATCACCAGCTGGGATGATGTGGCGTATTCCCTCGAAGTTCGCAATTTAATCCAAAGCGGCGGCGGTTTTTCTGAGATTATTGCTGCAATTTGGGATAAATTTGTGGTGTATTACAACACATGGCAAGGCACATATTCCTCCATCGTGATGTTTTCGTTGCAGCCGGCGATTTGGGGGCATAAATATTATGCATTCACGCCGTTTATCATGGCCGCCGTGCTTTATTTATCAACACTTTTTCTCTCAAAAAACCTCATTCAAATCTTCCTAAAACAAAAATCTACCCTATATCTCTCGCTAGCTAATTTAATTATGCTAATCTTTTTGATGTTTATGCCATCAATCAACAACGGCATTTATTGGTATAACGGCGCAATGCACTACACTTTTTTCTATTCGATGCATATGATTTTCATCACGCTGAACCTCAAAATTCTAACAAAAGACATCAAATGGTTTTGGTTCGCATTTCTGCTTTTTATCATTTTCGCATTCATCCTCTCAGGCTCAAATCTTGTAACAATGCTGTTGAATGCCTGCCTCACTTTCGGCGTTTTCCTGATATCTCTTATCATAAAACGGTCGCATAAGGTGGTCGGCCTGGCATTTTTATGCTCTGCCGCAGCCTTGATAGGTTTATATTTAGATGTTAAAGCTCCCGGGCATACCGTGCGCCAGGTATACGAAAACCCCATGCCCGCCGGCGAGGCATTGACCGCCTCTATAAGCCAAATATGGTCTTATTTTAAAAACTATACATATATTTCTCTAGTCAGCGCTGTTGCGGTTTTTGTCGCAGCATTTTGGAACAAAGCAAAACAAGCCGAATTCAAATTCAAGCATCCATGGTTTTTATTCCTATTTTCACTCTGCGTTTTAGGCGCATCATCCATGCCTGCATTTTATGCAACGAGTTATGAGGGCCCTGAACGCTTGCAAAATATAGTGTATTTTTCGTATGTTTTGCTATTCTTTATTAACTTCATTTACTTCTCAGGCTGGCTGTCGCAAAGAAAATTTATCAGTAAAATATCGTTTCCTAAAATTTCAAACATAGCTATCGTTTCGGTTTTAATTATTTCATTCTTTGGCGCACTGTTCATAAACTTCAACGGCTCGAATGTCGAGATGGTAGTGGCCGACACCAAAGTCGCGCGCCAATATGGCGAAGAATGGGATGAAGTTTGGGAGATTTTGAATAGCAGCTATAACGGCCATGTCCGTGTTGCATATCCCGAATATTTCCCTTTCACCCTAACGCAGTTCTATGATTTCGGAAAAAGCAGCGAAAAAAGTTCGTATTTTGACATAGTTTTTGCAAGGTTTACCAATAAAATGTCCTTCGCTTTTGAAGGGCAAGAACGAGTGATGCTCTCGCAATTTAGAAATCATGCCATTGTGGGGACGCAAACCACACCTATTAATTTTATGATTAAAACAAGCGATCTTGATGGCCGCGTGCATTATATAAACCTTCGCTCACTTGCTACACTTTTGAAGAATACTAACGCACAATTTGATGTGGAGCTAACCGCACCTTTCACTTTTAGGGTGAAGCGAAACTTCCCGGTTGGCGCCGACTATATAGATGAGATTCCATATACAGGGAAGACATATTTGCCATACGATAACGAAGTGAAAATAATAATCGACGGCGAAGTTAAGAAAATTTCCGCATTCTATTGGGAAGATAAATGTTATGTCGCCCTTCGCGATTTTGTCGTTGCATTTGGCGGAATCGAAGTAAAGGCAAATACAAAAAAAGGCGTAGAGCTGATAGTAGAACCTTAAGGAGATTTCATGATTGGCAATTTTATAAGATTTAATATGGTGCGTAGGCCAAATAGGCAGTGGCGAATTTTATCTTTCATCACTTGGATAGTGAGCTTTCCAAAATGTTGGATTCATCGCACTCGCATAAACAAAAGCGGCATGCCAAAAGGTATAAAGCCGCCATATTTTTTGCTGTGCAACCATAATTCGTTTATGGATTTTATGATTACCACCAAAGCGATTTTCCCTCACCGCGCAAATTATGTAGTGGCGATTGATGGATATATCGGAATAGAAGGTCTGCTTCGCGCGGTTGGCGGTATTTGCATCCGCAAATTTACCAGAAGCACTCATTTGGTAAAAAATATGCTTCATGCGCGCAATAATGGCGATATCGTGGCACTCTTTCCCGAGGCGCGCTATTCGCTCTGCGGCACATCCGCAGTCCTCCCCGATTCACTTGGCAAAATGGTGCGTAAAATGAACATCCCTGTTGTCACACTTATCATGCATGGTCATCATGTAAACTCTCCGTTTTGGAATGTCGGCAATCGCAAAGTTAGGCCGACGCAGGCAGAGATGAATCTTCTTTTCACAGCAGAAAAAACGCAAGAATTATCTGTTGATGAAATTAACGATAAGCTAAAAGAAGCGTTTGAATACGATGATTTTGCTTGGCAGAAGGAAAATAATATTCGCATAAAATCAAAAAATCGCGCTGAGGGGTTGCATAAAGTGTTGTATCAATGCCCTGCATGCCATGTGGAATATAAAATGGCATCACATGAAAATAGGCTGCAATGCGAATCTTGCAACAAAACTTGGGAAATGAGCGAGCTTGGCGAGCTTCAAGCTACAACCGGCAAAACGGAGTTTTCACATATTCCTAATTGGTATGAATGGCAGCGCAAAAATGTTCGGGCTGAAATTGAAAACGGCACATATTCTTTTGAATCCGAAGTGCGAATTGAATCTCTGCCGAACGCAAAAGGCTTTGTTAAATTTCATAAACCGGGGCGCCTAACGCATAACATGAGCGGCTTCACTCTAACCAGAGAATATGAAAATAGCCCATTTGAAATTAAATGGGCTGTGCCGACTTTATATTCTTGCCATATTGAATATAACTACAAAAACCGCGGCGACTGCATAGATTTGAACACAAACGATGATACATTCTATCTTTTCCCGCAAAGCAACAACTTCTCAGTAACTAAAATTTCACTTGCTACCGAGGAATTGTATAAACATCATCAATAATCAAAGTATCCTTTGTTGTTTTATTCAAGCTCTCTCTAAGCGAATTCTTTTCTTCGCTTTTTTCTATCTTTTGTTTTGAATCATAGTTTTTTATCGTTTCATCAATCTTTTGCGCTATCGGCTTGCCTGCCAAAAAAAATGTAGCAATGGGCAAAAACAGCCGTGCAATGTGCAGATTTAGGCTATACCAAGTTGCCCTGCGCAGCGGCCTATCATCCCTTGTGCGATTATATATCGCCTTGGCTTGGTGGAAATCCGGCTTAGGCATTCTTTTATATAGAAAACCAAATACGCCGTCAACCGCCATTGCGAAATACATTGATGCAAACCCGCCAAGCCCGCCAAATAAGGCCATTCCGCCCATTCCGGAGAATCCCATTGCACCGGCGGCACCCATTTTGCCGAACGCAACCGCCCCGGCGACAAATCCCAGCGCCGGCATAATTTTAATTGATAAACTTTTCTTTTCCATTTTTCTCCCCCATTATCTTGCCGCAACTTTTTTCTATTTTTTCTTTTATCTCGCTTGGCAGCTTTTTTCCATAAAACTCGCAAATCTCTAAGCCTTTTTGCGTTATTTTCAATCCATTCTCTTGCTGCTCCACAAATCCTTGCTTTTCAAAATCATGCAAAATATCAATCCCGAAAAAATATTCAATAATCTGAGCATCCTCAAAAATCTGGGTTAAATCAGCACTATTTGCAGCGCCCACCATTTTCATCACATATAAAATTGCAATTTCATGCCCATCTAATTTTATCTTCATTTGTAAAACGCCTCTTTCAAATATAGGCCATGCGGCGGTGCGGTAATCCCCGCCTTAGTTCTATCCTTGCTGCCGATGATTTCTTCAACGCTATGCGCCTTGCCATTGCCTATCTCCACAAGTGTGCCCACGATAATTCGCACCATATTATACAAAAATCCGTCAGCATTAACTTCGATTTTCACAATATCATTTTCGCGCGAAATTGTCAAGCTATTGATAGTGCGAATTCGATTTTCGCGCTCGTCGCCGGCTGCGCAAAAGCTTGTAAAGTCTTTCGTGCCGATAAAATCTGCCACTGCATCTTGCATTTTTTTAATATCTAATTCATACAGATAATGCCATGAAAGCGTGCGCTCAAAAGGCGAATGAATCTCGCAATTATTAATGCGATAAATATAAGTTTTGTTCACGCAATCGAATTGAGAATGAAAATTATCATCCACAATTTCTGCATTCAAAACACGAATATCATCTGGCAAATTTGAATTAAGTGCTTTTACGATGTTTCCAATCGGAATGAGCTTTTCAGTATGAAAATTAGCGGTATATAAAATCGCATGCACGCCGGCATCCGTTCGGCTAACGCCTTGCACACTCTCCACATCACCCATCACTGCACGAATAGCCGCCAGTAGCACCCCGGCCACCGACCGCGCATTTTGCTGCTCCTGCCATCCATGATAATTCGTGCCGTCATACGAAAGAATTATTTTGATATTCATAAAAATAATATACAACAAATTATCAAATTTGTCAAAAACAAAAATAACTCCGAAAAATCGGAGCTACTTTTAAGCATTTTTATTGTGGCGGATTTGGAAAAATGTAATCAAACCCCAGTTCGCCTTCAGCGGTTGAAATTTTTTCGCTTTTTTTGCGCATTTCTCTAAGCTCTTGCATAGGAGATTTCTCCTTCTCTGCGCTGCCGCCCACGCCAACTCCGGTGATTTTTCCATTGGCATCAACATTGCCACCAACTTGTACTGACATAATTAATTTACCCCCATTTCTTTCAAGTAAAAGAACTATAACAATTTCCTATGCAAAAGTCAAGCTTTCACACAAAAATCTCATCATCATGCAGCGCATAATTAATCCCATTCGAAATAATCTCGGCATTCATTTGAATCACTTCGTCGATTTCTTTTGGCGTTACAATCACATTATCATAGTAAGATTCAATGCCATCGACGCCTGTTAAATCGGTAATCAGCGTTTTGGCGCTCACAACTGTCGGCACTCCAATCGCAATCACCGGCACGCCGAGGCTCTCCCGATTAAGCACATTCCTATGATTACCAATGCCCGCGCCCGGAGCGATTCCGGTATTGGAAATTTGAATGGTGTTTGCAATCCTCTCCATTTTGCGCCCCGCCAAGCTATCCACCGCAATCACCGCTTTGGGCTTAACATGCTCCACCGCTGCCTTGATTATCTCAGCCGTTTCGATTCCGGTTGTGCCCAGCACCCCCGGCGTTAAGCTAGAAACCTCGCGTAAACCGGCCTGCAAATCCTCAGGAATAACCTCAAATAAATGCCGCGTCACCTGTATCCCCTCAGCCGTCTGCGGCCCGAGGCTGTCGGCCGTCACGCCGCTGTTGCCCAGCCCCACCACCATTATCGGCTCGCTCGTATCTTCGCCAATTAAATTTCGAACCTCGCCCTTAACTATCTCCGAAACATCGCTAATAATCTTCGAGCTATCCGATTTATCGCCCGGCAACTCAATCGTCACATAAGTTCCAATCGGCTTGCCCAAATTTTCGGCACCGATTTCATTAAGAATTTTCACCCTGTGCACCGCATATTCTCCATGCTCAATATTCTCCACTGCAATCCCATCGGAATCACTGTGATGCACTTCCTTATATAATTCCCGCGTTTCAATGGCTAAATCTGTGTAAATATTCGGATTCATAAATTTGCCTCCATAGCTATTTTTTGAAATTTTTGACAAATCTATACAATATAATAAACTATGTTCATGAAAAATCTACCGAACATTTTAAGCATTTTCCGCATTGTCCTAATCCCATTTTTTGTGTGGGCGTTTTTGGGGTTGGGCAATATCCCGCTCGCCTGCTCGATTTTTATCTTAGCCGGGCTGACGGATATTATCGATGGCTACATAGCGCGCAGGTTTAATCTGATTACTAAACTCGGCATGATTTTAGATCCCCTAGCCGATAAATTATTGCAACTTACTGCGGTTGCTGTTGTTGCCACCAAAATTCCTTTTATGTGGATAGTTTTCGGCATCTTGCTTATTAAAGAAATACTGATGGGCATAGGAACATATATGCTAAACAAGCGCAAGGATGTTGTAATTCCTGCCGTTTGGTATGGCAAGGTTTCCAGCACCTATCTTTTTATTGTCATATTTGTAATAATCGCTTGCCGAGATTATCTGCATGAAAACGCTTTAATTGCCCTTGCTTTTTCGGCTCTTGCGTTTTCAGTTTTTGCATGGATTGGTTATATGTTGAATTTTAAGGCGGCATTGGCGAAAGGCAAAAAATGAGATTATATAATTCACTAACTCGAAAAAAGGAAGAATTTATTCCATTGAAGGCGGGAGAAGTCCGCTTTTATTCATGCGGCCTCACCGTTTATAATTATTTCCATATCGGCAACGCGCGCCCTTTTATAATTTTTGATGCCCTCCGCTCATATTTAGAATATCTTGGCAATAAAGTTATGTTTGTGCAAAATTTTACAGATGTGGACGATAAAATATTGATAAATGCTGCGGAAGCAGGGATAACGCCAAAAGAATTGAGCGAGAAATATATCGAGGAATATTATAAGGATGCACACGCGCTTGGAATTCGCGATGCAACATTTGCGCCCAAAGCAACCGAAACGATTGATGATATTATCGATTTTATAAAGGTTTTGGTTGATAAAGGATTTGCCTATAATATCGATGGCAATGTCTATTTCCGCACTAAAAAATTCGCCGAATACGGCAAGCTTTCGCATCTTCCGATGGACGATTTGCTGATAGGCGCACGAATAGAAGTAGGCGATGAAAAAGAGCAAGCCGTTGATTTTGTTTTGTGGAAGAAGCCGAAAAGCGAGGATGAAATAGCATGGGATAGCCCTTGGGGCAAAGGCCGCCCCGGTTGGCATATCGAATGCTCCGCCATGGCAAAGAAATATTTGGGCGCCACGATTGATATTCATGCCGGCGGGCAGGATTTGGTTTTTCCGCACCATGAGAATGAAATCGCTCAAAGCGAGGCGGCAAATGAAGCGGAATTCGCGCGCTACTGGCTTCATAATGGCATGATAAATATTGATAATCAAAAAATGGGCAAATCAAAGGGTAATTTTTTCACAATTCGAGATATTCTGCAAGAAGTTAAGCCCGAAGTGGTTCGTTTCTTTATGCTATCCGCTCACTATCGTAGCCCGATAAATTTTTCATATGATTTGCTAAAATCCGCTGAAAATGGGTTGGAACGGATTAAAACTTGCATAGAAACTCTAGAGTTTTTGATTGCAAATAGGCCTCCCCTGTTAAGGGGAGGTGGCATCGACGAAGTCGATGACGGAGGGGTTCGTTTTTCCGAATACAAATCCCGCTTCCTCGCCACCCTCGATGACGATTTCAACACCGCCGCCGCCATATCCGTTATCTTCGATTTAGTCCGCGATATCAACACAATGGCAAGTGAGGCAAGCAAAGAAACCCTGCAAACCGCCCTCGATTTAATCCACGAACTCTGCGGCATCCTTCGCATACTGCCCGTAGGGGCGGCCACCGGCCGTCCGCAAATAGATGATGAAATTCAAAAGCTGATCAACGAGCGCGACCTCGCCCGCCAAAATAAAGATTGGGCAAAATCCGACGAAATTCGTGACTTATTAGCAGAAAAAGGAATAGTGATTAAAGATACCCCTAAAGGAACTCAAATTATCTGCAATTAAAAAGCAGAGAGCGAAAATTATCTCCACTCTCCACTCAAAAAACTCCTTATCTTATAGCTTTGTAACCCGTTTTTATTTCCGTCCATGTATCTATATATTTTTGAAGTGCGGTTGGCGAATAGAGAAAAACCTCACATCTGGCAAGAACATCCGCCGGTGGGAACATAACCTCATCTTCTAAATCAAAATCTTCCCATGCGGCTTCAATTCCCGATGTGTAGCCGGTATAATCCATATTCCGTGCCGCAATATCCGGACGGCACATAAAATCAATAAACTTATGCGCCAAATCTTTGCTCGCGGAACTCTCCAAAATCACCCATGCATCCACCCATTTGTTGCCACCCTCTTTTGGCACAACATAATCCAAATCCTCGTTTTCACTCATGCAATAAACTGCATCGCCGGAATACATAAACGCCATCGCCGCTTCTCCCGCAATCATTTTATCTTGCATCTCGTCGCCGGCATATGCCTGCACCATCGGCCGCTGTTCAATCAGTTTTTCCTTAACCGCCTGCAACTCACCTTCATCTTCAGTATTAACCGAATATCCCAACAGCAGCTTACCAACGCTCAAGGTATCCCTCATAGAATTCCACATCAATACATTTTTTGTATATTCCGGATTCCACATATCCTCCCAAGAAGTAGGCGGCCGGCTAACCATATTCTTATTATAAAGAATACCGGTGGTGCCTACCATATACGGAATGGAATAATCATTGTTTTTATCATAAATCGGCGATAGATACTTATCTGCAATCTCATTAAAACTACTTAACTTCGTTTTATCCAACTTCGCCAAAAAACCTTCTTGGATTAAGCGGTCAATCATATAATCCGACGGCACAACCACATCATAATTCACCGCACTTTTAGCCACTTTTGTGTATAAATCCTCATTTTGCTCAAATTCATCATAAACTACTTTCACGCCATATTCCTGCTCAAATTCCTTGATTACCTTTTTGTCGATATACGACCCCCAGTTGTAAACTTTCAATTTCTCCTTTGATGTTGTTTGGCAGCCGGAAATCCCCAGCGCCATGATGGCAACAAGTGCCATAGATAAGATTTTTTTCAATTTTATTTCCTCCTTGTTTTTTTATTAGTGACTAGTGATTTTATTAGTGACTAGTGGCTAGTGACTAGTGGTTAGATTTTTTTTAGCCACTAGCCACTAATCACTAGCCACTAGATTAATCGCACTATTTACGATGTCAACAATCGCCCGAGTAGTAATAGTTGCGCCGGTAATTGCTTGAATCTCACTATTTTTAGCATTTGCCTTTACAACTGAGAACGGGCTTTCCTTGCCTATAAATTGCGGGCTCACCTCAGCCTGCGCCTTAGCGCCAAGCCCCGGAGTTTCGGTATGCTCCAAAATATCAACGCCAAGCACTCTCAATTCTTTATCCAGGCCAATCATCAGCCGAATCGTTCCGCTATATCCTACGCCGCCTACCATAACGGCATAGCCCACGATTTCACCATCTTTTTCATACTCCCACAAATTTTCATTTATTTCAAGTTTTGTATCATATTCCAAATTTCCAAGCACCATCTCGCGCGACTGGGCGGCTTTTTTAGCGTTAAGCTCGGCGATAATATCTTTTGTTAGATAATTCGCCGTGCCCAAGAGCAGCGCAACCGTCGCAGTCAATATAAATAAAATTAAGCTGTTTCTAATCATCTCGTTTTTCATTTCTTCTCCTAAAAACTTAATGAAGAATGAAAAATGAATGATGAATAGTGAATAATATTATTCATCATTCATTCTTAATCATTCATTATTCATTAAGGTTTTTGCCCCAAATCGCTTCGGCTTAATCTTATCCAAATATGGAACAACCACATTCATCAGTATTATCGAAAGGCACACTCCCTCGGGATAGCCGCCCCACAAGCGAATGGCGATTGTCATCAGTCCCAACCCAAAGGCAAATATTATGCGGCCGATTTTCGAAAGCGGCGAGGTGGTGTAATCAGTTGCCATAAAAACCGCGCCAAATAGCAAGCCACCGGATAGCACATGAAAAAGAGGATCCCTGCCAAAAATCAACGCTAAAATCGCCACCGTGCCAACATAAATCGCAGGCACTTCCCAGCTAATAACTCTCCTCCACATAAGATACACAAACCCGATTAAAATTGCAAGCGCCGATGTTTCGCCGATGCAGCCGCCGATATTGCCAAAGTAGAGCGATAAATATGATGGCAACAAATCAAGGTTCTCGCCCATGGCGGCTATGCCAAGCGGAGTGGCGGATGAAACAGCATCCACGCTCCATAGCCCAAGGCGTGCGCCGGGGGCGACAAAATGCGTCATAATAACAGGAAAACTGGCAACCAAGAAAACTCGCGCACCGGCGGCCGGGTTGATAAAATTGCGCCCGAGGCCGCCAAAACACATTTTTATAATGACAATCATAAATAGACTTCCGACAATCGGAATCCAAAGCGGCACCGATGCAGGCAGGTTCATCGTGAGAATAATGCCTGATACCACCGCCGATAAATCCCAAATGCTAGATTTCATTTTGAATATTTTGCAGGCAATCCACTCAAAAAACACCGCGGAAATCACTGCTATCGCTAAAATAACCACCGAGCGATAGCCAAAAATCAGCAGCCCCGCGATAATGCACGGCAACAGCGCAATAATAACATCGAGCATGATGTCTTTGGTATTCTGATTGCTCCTAATGTGAGGATGTTGCCCTACTGTCAACTTGTTCATTAAAAATCCTTTATAGTGGTTAGTGGCTAGTCACTAATCTGGCTTTTGCCAGACCTTATCCACTGCAACAAATGTATCTTCGCCGGGCAGTGATATGTGCACACGCCGCACTCAATGCAATCCACGATATTTTCGGCGCGGAGGCCATCAGCATCACTTTTTTGCGCCAAATGAGCGAGATTGATTGGCCGCAATCGCACAGGGCACCCGCTCACGCACCGCCCGCACCGAAGGCAATTTGTTTCCCTATGAACATTCGTATCTTTATTTGAAAGCGCTAAAAGCGCGCCCGTTCCCTTAATAATAGGCACATCAAGGTTCACCTGCGCCATGCCCATCATCGGCCCGCCAAGCAGCACGCGTTTAGGTTGCTGCCTAAAACCTCCATGAAATTCAACGATATGCGAAATCGTCGTACCAATCGGCACTCTGTAATTCTGCGCCTGCGCAAAGCACGAGCCGCTCACCGTCACAATCCGATGAGTAAGAGGCGAGCCATCCTCCATCGCTTCTGCAACCGCCACGCACGAATCAACATTATGCACCAAGCAGCCCACATCTGCCGGCAGCTGCCCCGCCGCCACCTCCACGCCCAAAATGCTATAAATCAGCTGCTTTTCGCTGCCCTGCGGATATCGCGTCGGCAGCCGCACCACCTCTATATTCTCAATCTCCTTGGTGTATTGCTGCATCGTCTCTATAGCATCTTTTTTATTATCCTCAAT
>WRBX01000007.1 GCA_009784335.1 Oscillospiraceae bacterium | reverse complement strand
GGTTCCTGCGCAAATGGGCAGCTTCGGCGTGCTCACGCTGGATTCACACCTGCAGAAAACCCTCGAAGATTCCCTTAGAAATAACATCATCGGCATGCGCTCTAAAAAAGATGCAGGCGGTGCCAATGCAGGCGGTGCCGTGGTGCTCGATGTCAACACCGGCGAGATTTTGGCAATGGCAAGCTATCCGTCGTTCAACCTCGAAACATTTAACCAGGATTATAAGGCCCTCTCTACAAGCGCTAATAAGCCGCTTTTCAACCGCGCAATCGGCGGCGCGTATGCACCCGGCTCAACCTTGAAAATGCTCACCGCGCTGGCGGGCCTTGAAGAGAATGCGATAACTCCGCGCGAAACTATACAAGATAAGGGCAAATTTACTAAATATAATGACTATCAGCCGGCTTGCTGGCTTTGGAATCAGTCGAGCGCCAGCCATGGATATATCAATGTTGTCGAGGCGCTCAAAGTTTCTTGCAACTATTTCTTCTATGAGCTCGGCGAGCGGCTTGGTATAGAAAAGCTGAATAAATACGGCCGCGCACTGGGCCTTGGGCAAGCGACGGGCATTGAAATCGGCGGCGAGAGCAGCGGAATTATGGCGGGCCCCGAATATCGCAAGCGGCAAGGCACCATTTGGGTTCCGGGCGACACTCTGCAATCGGCGATTGGCCAAGGCGATAATCTGCTAACTCCGCTGCAATTGGCGAGCTATATTGCCACAATTGCAAGCGGCGGCACTCGCTATAAGCCGCACCTCGTGAAGTCGATTAAGAGCTATGATGTCAATAAATCGGGCGGCGAGGTGGCGCCGGTTGTGCTGGATTCGATTGACATGAAAAAGGAAAATTATGATACCATAATGCAAGGCATGCGCGATGTTTCCGAGGCAGGCACAGCATCGAGCGTTTTCGCTAATTATAAGGTCGCGGTGGGAAGCAAGACCGGCACGGCGACTATCTCAAAATCCGAGGTTAATGCCGTTTTTGTCGCCGTTGCACCGCTGGATAAGCCGGAAATCGCTATCGCTGTTGTGGTTGAAAAAGGCGGCCACGGCTCATATGCCGCACCCATCGCCAAAGATGTGCTGGATGCATATTTTGATACATCCAGCGTTGTGGCGCCGATGAATAAGATTGGAAGCTTATTGCAATAGCGCTATCGCTTTAGACACGGATGACACGGATTTAAACGGATGCCCACGGATTAATTTTTTTATTATTTTGAGGAGTAAGCTAATGTTATTAGATAAGCAAAACGGAATCACTGAGAGGATTATTCAATGCTTCTATTCAGTGTATAATGAGCTGGGTTATGGATTTTTAGAAAATGTATATCAAAATGCCATGTATCTTGAACTTAAGAACAGCGGATTTAATGTAGAATGCCAAAAAGAAATTCAAGTTTGCTACAAAGGGCAAATAGTTGGAAAGTATAAGGCTGACTTGATTGTAGAAGATAAGATTATTTTAGAGCTCAAAACCGCAGAGAGAATAACGATTGAACATGAGCTGCAACTTGTTAATTATTTGAAGGCAACTAGTTTTGAAGTGGGATTATTACTCAATTTTGGTGAAGAACCTCAGGTGCGTCGAAGACTATATGATAATAAACCAAAATCCGTGTGAATCCGTTAAAATCCGTGTCATCCGTGTATAAAGCGATAGCGCCAAAAGGAGAGATTATGAAACATATTATTGTTGTCACATCTGGCAAAGGCGGAGTGGGCAAAACCACCACCGCTGTAAATATCGGCAAGAGCCTGGCAGAGCTTGGCAATAAAGTGCTGCTCATTGATGGCGATATGGGCCTTCGCAACATTGATATCATGCTTGATTTGCAGGATAATATCATGCATGATTACGGCGATATTCTAAAAGGGCATATAGCGCCCGAGAAGGCAATTGTGTGGACAGGCATTGATAATCTCTATCTTCTAAACAGCCCGCAAATCGATGATGGCCTCGTTCTCACCCCCGAGGATATGACCGCCATCGCTACATATTGGGAGCACATCATGGATTATGTGATTATTGATTGCCCCGCCGGCATAGGGCAAGGCTTCAAAAATGCCATTGCGCCGGCGACCATCGCGATTATCGTCACGCTTTCTGAGCCAATTGCCATCCGCGATGCCGATCGTGCAATCGGTCTCTTAGAAAAAGAAGAGCTGCTAACACAATATTTGGTGATTAATAGAGTTCGCCGCGACTGGATTAAAAAAGGCAAAACTCTCCCAATCAGCGATGTGATTGAGATGATGGGCATTGACACTTTGGGCATTATCCCCGAAGATAGCGATATTTCTCGCCTTGTTGGCGATTCTGTCCTCGGCGCCCCCCGCCGCTCCGATGCCGCAAAAGCATTTATGAATATCGCCAGAAGAATAGAGGGAGAAGCAGTTCCGCTGATTAGGCTTAGGAGAAAGCCGAAGTAGCTAGCATTTAGTATTTAGTATCTAGCATTTAGTATGTATGTTTTTCTTCGAAGATATTGCATTCAAAACTAAATGCTAAATGCCATATGCTAAATGCTTTAACTACTGAAAGGAGTTAATCATGTTAAAATTTTCATATGAACATTCGGGTTTGGTCGAGAGCGATTTGGAGCTAATTCGCAAAGTTGCGGCAAGGGCGGAGGATGAGCTGTCAAGCGGCACCGGCGAGGGCAATGAGTTCCTCGGCTGGCGCGATCTACCGAATGGGTATCTCGTAGGGGACGCCGTCCCGGGCGTCCCGCACATCGAAGGCACTCCCTCAGAACTCGAAGATATAATCGCCACTGCCGAAAAAATCCGCGCCGAAAGCGAAGTTTTCCTTGTTTGCGGCATCGGCGGCTCATATTTAGGTGCGCGAGCGGGAATTGAGTTTCTCCAGGGTTCAGGATTCGGGATTCAGGATCCAGAAATCATCTTCGTCGGAAATAATATCTCAAGTGATTATCTCCATGATATCCTTGAATATATCAAGGATAAATCCGTAAGCCTTAATGTGATTTCCAAAAGCGGCACCACCCTCGAGCCTGCCCTCGCGTTCCGTTTCCTTCGCAAATTTATGGAAGAAAAATACGGCGATAAGGCGAAAGAGCGCATTTATGTCACCACCGATAAAGAAAAAGGCGTGCTGAAAAGCCTGGCAAACGAGAAGGGATATAAATCGTTTGTTGTTCCCGATGATGTTGGCGGGCGGTTCAGCGTGCTCACCGCCGTTGGCCTGCTGCCTCTCGCTGTGCAAGGTGCTAACCTTTACAAGCTTCTGCAAGGAGCGCAAAATGCTATGAATAATAACGGCATTATCGAATATGCTATGGTTCGCCAAAAGCTTGCCGACCGGCGCAAACCCATTGAAGTGCTGGTTTCCTATGAGCCTTATTTGCAGGTGTTCACCGAGTGGTGGAAGCAGCTTTTCGGCGAGAGCGAGGGCAAAGATGGCAAAGGCATTTTCCCCGCCGGCATGATTTTCACCACCGATTTGCATTCGCTCGGTCAGTATGTGCAGGATGGGCAAAGGATAATTTTCGAAACCGTGATTAAGATTAAAAATTCAAGAAACGCCATGGTTGTGCCGCATGTAGGGGATATCGTCCTCGATGTCCCGCGGGCGACCGAGGACGGTCGCCCCTACAACGAAACCGGCGACGGCCTGAATTTCCTCGAAGGCAGAAGCATAGATTTCGTCCAAAACGGCGCATTCCTCGGCACTCAAAAAGCCCATGTCGCCGGCGGTGTGCCAAATCTTCTCATCGAAATCGATGAGCGTAATGAGGAAACTCTCGGCGAATTATTCTATTTCTTCGAAAAGGCCTGCGCAATTTCTGCCTATATGATGGGCGTTAATCCCTTTAATCAGCCCGGCGTGGAAAGCTATAAGCGCGAAATGCTTGACATTTTGAAGAATAATTGATACCATTTTATTAGTAGAAAGGGGAAAGAAATTAATGGCAAAAGAAAAGTTGGATAGAAGAGGAAAAATCAGGAGAACGCTTAATGCTCAGCTTAATTGGTCGAAAAACGAAGCTAAATAATGTTCCGGCATGAGGACGAAGTGAACCAATGCATCGCGCAATTAGAGGAAGGGCATGATATTGAAAATATGCCTCACGGCCCTCTGCGCACTGCTTTGGCTCGCATGAAATCGCGCAATTCATATAGATATGAGCAAATCGAGGAAAATCTAAATCCGGAATTACGCAAAGCTTTAGGCTTGTAATCGTTCAAAAAACATTGTCACCCGCATATAATATGATGGGTGATTTTATTTTGAATAAATTCAAAATGAAGCCTGCAGCGCATGCGCACAAAATGCATAAAGTAGCGCTACGCACTTGCATTTTGGCGCAGCGTGCCATTTGCGCCTTATCCGGCCAGTAGGGATTGCAAAAAAGCGGTTATACAATTTTTGTGGCTGGAAAGGCGATGGCACTTATTATATGGATAGATTCGTAAATCTCTGCAAAAAAGAAGTGATAGATATTATCGACGGGCGGCGGCTCGGCTGCGTGTGCGACCTTGAAATCGACGAGTGTTCCGGCAAAATTCTAGCCATTATTGTGCCGGGGCGCCATTGCGGCATCTTCGCTCGTCGCGAGGATTTTATTATCCCCTGGCATCATATAAAGAAAATCGGCGACGATATAATTTTGGTTAATCTTAATTTGCGTTGCCCTACTTAGTCTTTTTGCATTACCACACTATTTTCATTTGTCAAGCAAATCTCTGCAATATCATAGACAGTATTGACCTTGATTTTTAATCTGCTATTTTAAATTTAAGTTTAACTTTAACATAAATAACTGTTTTAATCAAACGCTTCAAGCGTTTTGATTCAAAACATGTAAAGTTAATATTAACTTTAATATTAACATTAACATTAATGTTAATTTCAATATTATGCTTTATTTCAAGCGCATTAGGGCGCTTGATAAAGCAATTTTTGTTTTAAAGTTAAATTTAAAGAAAGGAATGATTTAAATGAAAAGTTTTGTATTTTTTCCATCCTTTATGGAGCATTGTTTCGAAAGCGAGGATCCATATAAAACTCTTGCGGCAATTTGCTCAAAAGGCTGCGATATTAAGCCCGCAGAGTCTATAAAACATATCAAAATTCCAATGCACATTCTAGCGTTGCTCGATAAATACGGGCGTGTGGCTAGGGTTTTCACTCCGGAATGTGATACCGATGAGTGAGATAATCACAGTGAAGGGCGGCAAAACCACCACCAAATTCCGCTTTATGCATGATTGCCTTGGCGGCCGGCAAGAGAGGGATAGGAGCTGGACATATCGCTACATAAAAAACGACAAAACCGAGGAAGATTGGCAAGCTCGAGAGCGATATTTCGCCGCACTCGATGAGATGCACAGGAAATATTTTGCCGAATACTGGGAGAAAGTTAAGAATGAAAATCATAAAAAAGAAAAAAATGCCAATGAATTTGAATTAGAAAGCAAGTTTTGACCAATCTCTAATTGCCGCTTGATAATGGATTTGCCGCCACGGCATCTTGCAGGCGTTTTTCGTTAATGTGCGTGTAAATCTCGGTTGTGGAAAGCTGTTCATGGCCGAGAATCGCCTGCAAAGCGCGAATATCCACATTTCCATGCTGATACATCAGAGTGGCCGCGGTATGGCGAAGCTTGTGCACTGTTATCCGAGGGTCCAAATTAGCCAGTTTAACATATTTTTCCACCATAAGCTGAACCCCGCGTGCACCAAGCCGCTTATTATGATTGTTAAGAAACAGCGCAGAATCAGTGGTTTCAATCTTATGGCGGAGGGGGAGGTAGGAATTTAGCGCTATTTGGCAGGCGGAATTGAGGTAGACAGTGCGCTGCTTATTACCCTTGCCGGTGATGGTGATTTTGCTCTCGCGGATATCGCGAACATCAATGGAAACCAGCTCGGAAAGCCGCATTCCGCAGTTTAGAAAAAGCGTGATGATGGTGAAATCGCGAAGATTATCTGAAAGTTTAACGAAGTTAAGCAGCTGCTTTGCACCTTCCAAATCAAGATGAATCGGGATGGTTTTGCCGATTTTAGGCGCTTCCAACAAATCAGCAGGGTTGGAATCAATCAACTTTTGATGCTGATGAACGAACTTGAAGAACACATTTAAGGTGGCAGTGTAGCGCTTGCGGGGGCGCGCCGTGGTTTTGTGATACTTATTCAAATGCGCCATAAATTCAAGCAAATCATCCGAAGAGATTTCGCGGAGCAGGGTATGGCTCATCTGGGAAATTTCAATCGTCCTCAGAGCAGCGATAGTCTCGCCCGGCTCGCTCGAATAGAAGCCATCAGGCGCAGGCGCCAGCTTTTTATGAACTTTTATAAAGCGAAAGAAATTTGTGAGATCATAATTATAAGCCGCAGTGGTGCGCGCAGCCTTTCCCTTAACGGTGTCGATATGAATTAGAAATTTGCGGATTATATCCGCGATAGTCGTGATTTCGCTCATTTTAGTCACTTTCTCTAATTAACTTCCATCCTACTTCGTTAAACTTTAATTTAACGAAGTTAATCAAACACCAATTAAAATCGTTAAATTCTCGTTTAACGAACAAGCCTTATTTTCCCTTATCTTATGCCTCTTTTCTTCGTTAGAAAGGATGCTTTTATTATGGATTACATAACCCCAAAACAGCTCAAAATCGTCACCCGCCTACTCGGGCAAATTGCCGAAATCAAAATCAAAAAAATCGGCAAGCTATCAATCATTTCCGCAATCTCAGAAAAAGAAAAATGCGGCAGATTCAAAGAAATCCACTTAGTCTTAAAAGGCTATATGGTAATCAAAAAGTTTACCCTCTCCCCCTACCTTAATAACTTCCCACATAATTGTAAAGTATTTGAAAAAGAAATGAAAAGAAAATTTAACAAAGGAGAAATATTTTAATGACAAAACCTAATTATATTTACAAACTAAGCACCAAAATAAAATCAGCAATAGCAGATGCAAATATTCCATATTGGGCAGTAGCCCACTGTGTCGGAATAGACGAAAGCACACTAAGCCGCTGGTTTAGAAAAATGACGCCAAGAAGGGAGCAAAAAATATATGGAGCAATCGAACAAGCCAAAGACTACATACAAAGTATTGAAAGCCGTGGCGAATGAATTTCACCAAGTCCGCATTATTGAGGAATTAAAACCCCGCTATTCGCGCAAAGAGTGGGACGGTAAGGGCGGCTATTATGAAAACAAATTCACCGCTATTTTATGCCAAATCTTAACATTAAGCGGCAAATTAAGGCGGGAGCATTTACACTGGAAACCAAAAGAATATATGAAACTATGCCCCAACTCTGCCAAAGAACTCCACGAAAAGTGGATACCTTGCAGTAAAAAAGAATGGGTGGAAAGATTATTTGATTATAATTTATACAAGTATAATCAATACAGAAAGTGTGGGTGGCTATGAGGCAATTAAACAAACTAAAATCTTTAAGAATTCAAAACGGCATTATACAAAAAGAAATAGCAAAAATACTCGGAATAGGTCTAAGCACCTACATACAAAAAGAAAACGGATATATGCCATTTAATGAGTGGGAAATTTACAGAATATTAAAAACATTCAACACAACTTATGAAGAAATATTCGTCAAAGAATTTGAAAGAAACTACTCATACGCCAAGCCGTCAAAGAAAGCGAGGAATAAAAATGCCAAGATATCGAACCTATGACATAAGAAAGCCCTATAATGTCGGCAATATTAAGCCAATCGGCAATATTAAGCCAATCGGCAAAAAGCCCCGAAGTGTAAAAAAGAAAATGTGGCAGATAAAAACCCCTATTAAGTCGGAATGGGAACGAGGAAACTTTTAACACTCCGAAGTAAAACTCGCCTGCACGGCAGGCTCGAAGAACACAACTCCGCGCGCACGGCGCGCTCCGTCAAAGGCTCTGCATGGCAGAGCCTTTTTGTCCGCAAGGCAAGCCCAAGCCATGGGAAAGAAAGGGCTCGCCTTGCTCCCGCAATCTTTTTACTCGCTCATTTTGGCGAGTAAAAAGCAAATGCCCTCGCTTATTTGCCAAAATAAGCTTCGCACATTCGCGTAAAAAGATTGAGCGTTATGATTATAGTTTTTTTTTCTCGCGTCCTTCTTGCGATTTCGTGCGATTTGTTACCCCTCATGTGTTTCTGCTCTTCCTCTTTCGTTTTCTTCCCCCACCCTCATCAGCTTGCTCGGTGCGGTCGCTTGCCGCACTCCTAAGTCGGCGGCTTCGCTCTTATGCCATTAGGTGCGTTAAACTGGAAGATTATTGAAGCCGAAAAAAGCTAAAGAATATTTAAGTTCTTCGGCTTCAATAATCTTAAGTTTACCGAACCTAATGTCCGCAACCTAAAAGCCTTTACACCATCTCAGCGAGTTCCACTTCGCTCCGCTCATGGAGCAACGAAGCGGGCTTGCTTTCGAAAAATGTCGAAAAACATTCGACATTTTCCGACAAGCCCGCTTCTCTCACGAGCGAAAATTCCCTACGGAATTTTCACTCGCTCGGCAAACTCGCCTAACAGAAACAAATCAAAAAACCCCCGCAGAACTGATGAGGGTGGGGGAAGAAAAGCGGAGCGGGCACGGAGCACAAAAAAAGAGTAAGCCTGGGAAAGTGCCTACTCTTTTTTTGATTTGCATTTATGAAATAGGGATATAACAAGCGTCCGCAACAATTAAACAATATCAAAACAAAAAAAATTGTCAACCCTAAAATTTTTTTCAAAAAAATTTTTGTTACAAAAATGTTGATAAATAGTAATGTTTTTGTAACAAAAACTTAATAAAAATGTAATATTCTAGAGAAACTGGAAACTTTTGCCATTGACAAATCAAAATATAAATGTCAGAGTGGTTTTGTGGTTAGCCTTAGAAAGTCGAAAAGCCCCCCCGAACGCCTGAGCGTTCAGGGGAGCTAAAGACAACCTTTGCTAAAAAGAAAAGCACTCAGGGGCGTTTAACGCCCCATAAGCGCCAACACCGCCGCAAGCGTGAAAGGAAAAAAATGTTTGATAAGCACACAGTATGGCACGCAATCAAGCGTAAATCATTTTATAACATTCTTTTCACGCCCAAGAAAAAAAACCATTGGAAAAAAACAATGAAGAAAATCGGCAAGATGAAAGGCGAAACTAAGGCTTATTCGTTAAACCCGTTAATTTAACGAAGTTCAGTGTTTTTAATTCTTGCCAACTCCCCTATCCCCATTGCTGCCAAGCCTATCAGAAATGGCAATGCGGGATAATGATATCGGCCTTGCACTTCTGAAATAATGAATATTCCTACAAACCCTAAAAATATCACAGCGAATAATATGCCATCAAATTTCCCTCTTCGTATTGCTAAAATAGCGCCAAGGGCAGCCAAAAGCAACATCGCTTGATAGAATATATTCGATAATCTTTCATTAAAAACTTCGAATTCTGCGTTGTAATCCCCCCCCTCTACTTCCACGCTGATTCTGTTCCAATCCACCCCATAACCGTCGCTCGCCCAAATAATGGCGCATTTGGTGAGATAATGCATGGCCGATGCCATTGGGTTCTCGGCAATCCTATCCCATGTTTTTTGCAACATGATTTTGTTCAAATCTTCATGCGGAAAATTCTCATAAACATGCACAAATTCCGCACTATCTTCGGGGTTCCACATTCCGTGGTGCTCTATATTTGCGCCTTTATAAATAGTGTCGCCCATGGAATTAACCACCATCGGAACGCCCAAAACCCTAGCTTGAACCATGCCGACAGCCTTGGAGCCAAGAGCAAACAGGGCAATCATCATAACTATGGAAATGAGCTTAAATATGCGCCCATCTCGCATTTGAAACAAGATATATATTGCTTCGGCAATCAGAATCACCATTGCAATCGGGCGCACCGAGTTTGCCCAAACTAATATTAAAACCGATAAAGCAAGAAACAGAATATCTCTTAATCCCTCTAATTTTAGCGCTTTTACGAAAAAGTATACAGCCAAGAGGATTTGCATGGTGAAGAGCGATTCGGTGGATACTATGCTTGAATAGAATATGGCCGAGGGGATTATGGCGAATAGAATTGCCGCAAATCTAGCCATTCGGTCGCTTATAAATGTTGCCAGGATTCGCCATAGCAATAAGCTTGAAATCAAAATGCATATTATATTGAAGATTTGCGCAACCGGCACGCTCACTCCGAATAATCGGAAAAACCACGATAGAACAAACGGATATCCCAAAACATGCGGAATCATTGCAGCGTAATCCGAACCTGCGAATGTGCCTTCGGCAAACTGCTTAGCCAGCTCATAATAAACGCCGAAATCGGAAATCGGGGTTATATCTACTGTGATTATCCACAAAAGGCGAGGCACAATTACCGTCAATGATAAAACTGCTATATAAAGCCATTTATTAAAATCCAGCTTGATATATTTATAGCAAAAAACCAATCCGATTGCCAGGATTATTGATAAAATCGGGGTTACATAATCATTAAATCTGGCTATGCTATTGCCAAAAGCAAGCAGCAGAAAATAAGCCAGAAATAGAAATAGCAACCCGAAAATGCTTTTCTTGACCATCAGAAAATTTCTCCTTTACTCATTATAAAACTCAGCGACATTCCAATTATGCGGATTGAATTCGATGTATTCCCAAATTTTTGCATATTCTTTTTCATTGCGGATTACTCGCTCGTAGAAAGATTTTTGCCAAATATTTTTTTCGATTTCCTTTGTTATGTAAGATTTCAATGAGCGCACCAGGTATTGTAGGGGCGACCGTCCTCGGTCGCCCGAGCCATCTATCGATATGATTAAGTGTAGGTGATTGGGCATTATGGTGTATTTCTCGATTGCAACTTCACTATTGTTTTCATTTATATATTCAATTGCATTCTTAACTTTTTCGCCAATTGGAGATAATTTGCAATAGTGTTCGTCTGTTTGCGGGCGACCGAGGACGGTCGCCCCTACAACTTCGCCCAACACTTGTGCCATATTTATAGTGCAAATAGTAACGAAATATGCACCATTCTGAGAATAGTCGTAGTGAGGAAGGCGATTTGGTTTCCGCTTTTGTAGTTTATTTTGCTCTGTCATGCAATCCATCCCATTATGATTGGCAGCAGCACATGAAGCACAATATCGGCGGAGAAGTGGGCGATGATTGCCGCAACCAGGCCGCGCTTCCAAAATAGCCAGCCGAAAATAATTCCGCCTACGCCGTTTAGCAGCACTGCGCGAGCTATCACCAACCAATCTATTTCAACCATTGAGGCTGTGAATGGCAGGTGGCCAAGGCCGAATAGGATTGCCGCGATGCCGATTGCCGCCCACACGCTCCATGCCGGTGGCTCGCTTGCTCCTCTTTTGCGGCTGATTGCAAGGATTATCCAAACCAGCAGCGACATTATGAATAACCGCATCAGCACTTCCTCGGCAATTCCGCCATAGAACGAGGCGAGCAGGCCTGCCCATGCCGGCGCATAATTGGTATCGAGAAGCATTTCGGCAGTGATTCCTGAGAATGGCAAATCAAGCCCGATGATTAAAAGGGCTGCCGTGATGCCCCATATTATAGAAGGAATCAGGATTTTTTTGAAGCTTTCCCAGCGGTTCTCACCTTCTAAAACCGGCAATTTAAAGCCGGCTTTTGGCGCAATCCATAGCCCGATAAAAGTGACAATGCCAAATAAGATTGCGTTTTGCGCGCCGGTTAGAGCATAGATTAGCAGCGCGCCGAATTCCTCCATAGCCGCCGCCGCATCAGGCGAAAAGTGCATCTGATACGGGATTACCATCATTGATGCGATGGTGCATGCCGCCCAGAGCTTCCAGAATGTCCCCCAGTTGATAATTGTTTTCATTTTATACCTCCAATATATTTTTTAATGCTTCTACTACTGCTATTTTAGCGGATTCATAAGTGAGCCCGCCTTGCAGATATGCCACGAAAGGCTCCCTCATAGCCGAATCGGCCGAGAGCTCAAGGGTGGAGCCTTGCACGAATGTGCCGCCTGCCATTACCACATCAATCGCATAACCCGGCATTGCCCATGGGGTTGGCGTGAGGTGGCTATCAATGGGCGAGGCGGATTGGATACCGGCGCAGAAAGCGAGAAGCTTTTCGGAAGTGCCGAGTTTTATTGCGGTAACGATATCGCTTTTAGTTGACAGTTGACAGTTGACAGTTGATAGTTGAATGTTGTTCTCTGAAGTTTTTTTCCAATGTTTATTACTGCCAACTGCCAACTGTCGACTGTTAACTGGTCGAACCTCAAACCCTGCCAATCTAAACAATTCTCCCGCAAATGCTGCAGTTTTCAGCGCTTCCCCCACTGCATGCGGGGCCACAAACAGCCCTTGCAAAATCTCGCGGTTAGCATTTAGAGTTGCGCCCGTCTGCTTGCCAAGGCCGGCAGCGGTGAGCGATTCCGCACATTTTTCAATCAAATCGCGCTTTCCTGCAATATATCCGCCTGTTTGGCAAATGCCACCGCCGGGATTCTTAATAAGCGAGCCAACAACTAAGTCAGCTGACGCTGACTTTAACGAACAACGAATAACGAATAACGAATAACTATTGTAGAATTTCTTGCGAAATTCTTTAATTTTATATGATTTTTTAAAACTACTTGCGTAAGCAAATAAACCATAGTTGTTCGTTGTTACTTGTTCGTTGTTAGTTGGTTCCGTCTTTTCAACAAATTCGCCGTAGCAATTATCAACAAGGACGATAGTTTCAGGAGAAATTCTTTTAATCTCCGCGATGATTTCGCCGATTTGCTGATTGCTTAGGCTCTCCCTCTCCCATTCATAGCCACGCGATTTTTGGATGCAGAGCAGTTGGCAGTTGACAGTTGATAGTTGGCAGTAGTCTGCAATTTCAACATATTCTATTCCAAAAGTTTTCAAGTATTTGATAACAGAATGCAGTGTATCATAGGGCTTATTTAGGTAAACCAATGTATCGCCGGGGCGGAGAATTGCGCGCAGGGCGGTGGAAATTGCATGCGTGCCGCTGACAAAATTATAGCGAACCAATGCATCTTCCGCGCCGAAAACTTGGGCGAAAACCTTGTCGCACACCTCGCGGCCTGCATCATCATAGCCATAGCCGTTGGTGCCCGAAAGATGCGCTGTGCTCACTCTATTATCGCGAAACGCGGCAAGCACTTTTGCGGTATTATGCTGAACAATATCGCTGATTTGCGCAAATTGCGGCTTTATGTTAATCTCTGCTTCTAATATGAGTTTATCGATATTCATACTATTTCCTTTTGACGCTACCGCTTTAACACAGATTCGCTTCGCGAATACACAGATGCACTTCGTGCATGCACAGATTTACACAGATTTTTTGATTTTTGTTTTAAGGCGAATGCGTTAAAATATCTGTGTTAATCCGTTTAATCTGTGTGTGGCGAAGCCACCTGTGTGCTAAAAAAATCATTATTCTTCATTATAATTCGAAACCAGGGGGTATAATCATCGGAATTGACCTGGATATCTTGCATTAAATCGGGCATAGGCATCCATTTATAATCCGAAACCTCGGCGGGATTAGGGTGAACTTCGCCATCATAAGTGCCGATGAATACATAATCAATTTCATTCTCCCATAAATCCTCAACCTTGGCTTCATAG
>WRBX01000006.1 GCA_009784335.1 Oscillospiraceae bacterium | reverse complement strand
TCACAACTGTTATACACTTCGGCTTCGTGATCAAACTTAATTAGTTTTTGAATTGTTTTTGCCAGCTTTTCTTCATTATTATTGTTTTCCATTTTATTCTCCCCCTAAGGATTTTTGTTTAAGCATGCTGCATGCTTTTTTGATATAATGTGTGTGGGCAAAAATCTTGCCCGCTTGCCCATAAAATCTCGCCATCGACCACTTGCACTTTGCAGAAATATTTAATATCTTTTAATTGCGCATAAAATGGATGATTTAAATTATATGCGAAATCAAACAAACGCTTTTCGCCATTATCAAATTCCAGCTCAAGCTCGTAATCTTGACGAGGAGTGACTTTGGTGAGCTTTGGATATTCCATCTACTCCAACCCCTTAATTTTGAAATAATCGCCGCTTGTTTGCATTACATCCCACAGCGCTTTTCAAATTTCCATTCCATTATTCCACAATTCATTAGCCGATAAATCGATTTCGTCATTCCAACTAATGCCATAGCCGCCGGTATCGACTTTTACACAATCAAACAGCCCTTTAATCAATCTTAAATCTACAAATACTGATTGTTTTTCCAACAAAGGCTTCATATCATATTTTTTTTCCTCGCCGCTCTGAAACTTTGCTATCAACTCATAATTCTCAAGCGGCTTAATCTGCTCTACTTTTCTAAACATATTATCACCTACTCTAATGGCGGAAGTTCGATGAACTCTTGCGTATTCCATATTTTGATGAGCTCTTCTTTGTGTTTTCCTGCCCATTCTTGCACTAGCGCTAATGCTTTCTTTGGTAGGTCGCCTTCCAACATTACATGAGTTTGCATATCAATTACACCAACTTTATCGCCATATATGCAGTGAAAATGCGGCGGATTATGTTCGCTCTGCTGGAAATAGATTTTGATTGTTATTCCATAGAATTTTGAAACTGTTGGCATTTTTGATTCTCCTTTTTTTTAGATTATCCTTCGAAGTGCGGGCGAACGCGGTTCGCCCCTACGAATTATGTGTTACTTTTTGCTTCGTAGGGGACGATGGCAATCGTCCCGAAAGTTTTGCTCGGGCGGATTGCCATCCGCCCCTACAATGCTGAGTATGCGCTTCGATGTGCGGGACGATGTGGGCATCGTCCCCTACGGGCAAGCGCCATCACCTTATCCTTTCATCAGGAGGCAACCTATCTATTTGATTATAAGGCACATTTTTGGTTGCAGGAGGCAAACCTATTTTTTTAATTAGTGCAGCAACATGAGATTTACCTTTGGCAATTACAATTTCTAGGTGGTTGGCTATCTCAGGGATTAGTTCCATATGTTTTGATGTAGCCCCGCCGGCACTGCCTCTATCATACCAAGCCACCTCATTATCGTTATCTATTTCTTTGATAGAAAGCATACTCATTCTGCCATGATTATAGCCAAATTGAGAAGGTTCATTGAAAACTCTAGCTTCGAATTTCAAATCCTTGCCATATGTTCCCTCAACATAACCTCTTTCTCGGTCATCTGAAATTATTTTGATTTTTTCATCCATTTTATTCTCCCTCCATTTTTTATTCTGCCAAAGTTTTTGCTACTTCTGCGGCGAGGTCATCTTGGCGTTTTTCAAGGCCTTCGCCGCGCTCGAATCTGGCGAATCTGCGGATTGTGATATTTTCGCCGATTTTGCCGACAAGCGCTGCGTTTACATCGCCCACCTTTTGGTCGGGGTCTTTAATAAACGGCTGCTCAACAAGGCAAATTTCGGAGAAAAATTTATCTATGCGGCCCGAAACGATTTTCTCTGCGATATGCTCGGGCTTGCCTTCGCCGGCGATTTGCGCCATCAGAATCTCTTTTTCTTTTTCCACTTCCTCGGCGGGCACTTCTTCGCGGCGGACATATTTAGGATTAATGGCCGCGATGTGCATAGCAACATCTTTGCAAAATGCCTGAAACTCCTCATTTTTAGCCACGAAATCGGTTTCGGAATTAACCTCGAGAAGAACGCCGATGCGCCCGTCACCATGGATATATGATACCACGAGGCCTTCGCTTGCAATTCTGCCGGCTTTTTTAGCGGCTTTTGCAAGGCCTTTTTCGCGGAGCAGGTCGCTCGCTTTATCGAAATCACCGTTTGCTTCGGATAGCGCGGATTTGCAATCCATCATGCCGCAACCGGTTTGTTCGCGTAAATCTTTTACTGCTTGTGCTGTTACCATTTTTTATTTTCCTTTCTGTGTGTAAAATTAAAATTAAAACATTGATGCTACATTATAGATAATTGGTCGATATTTTGGTTTTGGGATTTTAATATCGGCCTCTTTTGCTTCTTCGAGCCATAGTTTTTCTGCGAGGAGGGCCTCTTTTAGTGCTTCCTCCGGAGTTTCGCCAAAGGCGCTGCAATGCTGCAAATCGGGAATATCGGCGATATATCCTTCATCATCTTCGCTATAAAAAATATTGATATGATATTTTGACATTTAGCCCTCCATCCTTAAATCATATTTTTCAACTATTGCTAAAAACTGCTTGATTTGATAAGGTTTTGCTTCGCCCTTGACATTTTGGATGTTGATTATTTCGCTGATATCACTATGCCGAAAAATGCTATGGCTGCCATTCGTTCTCTTCTTTGCAAAACCGAAACTTTCGATTAGCACAACAAAATCATTATATTTCACATTATGCTGGTTCGCTATTACTTTTTGCAAAAGTTTATCTTTATTCATTAATTAATCCTTGTGAATGCAATTTCTTCGAAGTTGCGCGACGATGTGGGCATCGTCCCCTACGATTGCTCGTCCGTAGCCTCTTCTTCCATTGCGGCTTCCTCAACGCTCATTGCTTCAGGTTGTTTTTCCGCTTCCATAACGCCTTCGCGGGCCTCGACGATGGATTTCGCCATTGTTTCAACGATTAGCTTTACGGCGCGAACAGCATCATCGTTAGCGGGAATAACATGGTCAACTTCATCAGGGTCGCAATTTGTATCGCAAATTCCAATAATCGGAATGCCGAGCTTGCGCGCTTCGCGGATTGCGATATGCTCTTTGCGTGGGTCAACCACGAAAACTGCGCCCGGGAGTTCTTTCATTTCGCGGATGCCGCCGAGGTAGTTTTCAAGGCGTGCGCGCTCTTTATTAAGGCTCATAACCTCTTTTTTGGTGAGCATATCGAAAGTGCCGTCTGCCTCCATTTTTTCGAGTTGAGTGAGACGATCAATGCGGCGGCGGATGGTTTTGAAATTAGTGAGCATGCCGCCCAACCAACGAGCATTGACATAATGCATGCCGGTTTTTTCAGCCTCATCTTTCACCACTTCTTGCGCTTGCTTTTTGGTGCCTACGAACAGAATCGACTTGCCGCCTGCCGCCACATCACGCATAAATGCATAGCAATTTTCGATTTGCTGAGCGGTTTTTGCTAAATCTAAAATGTGGATTCCATTACGCTCCGCATAAATAAAGCGGGACATTTTAGGATTCCACTTACGAGTTTGGTGCCCGAAGTGCACCCCAGCTTCGAGAAGCTGCTTCATTTGAACTACTGCCATTTTTGGTAATTCCTTTCCTTAATTAAATTGTTTAAGCGGGCTTACCAAGGCAAGCCCCTACCGCAAAATTTGGGATTTTCCGCTAACCCTTTCACCGACGGAAGATTAAGCTTTTCGTTACATTGTAGGGGCGAACTGCGTTCGTCCTAGCGGTCAAAGACCGCCCCTACAACTCGATTGATAGCTTTCCTCTAATCGATTGCACGGGAACAATAACGGCAAAACTTTGCGTGCTATTTAAACTTATTTTGAATAGTAACAGTTTATTTGCTTTTTGTCAATGTTTTGTCACAAAATTGTTACAGAAATTTAACTTGACATTTTGGGCTGGAATGAGTATTCTATAATCGAAAAAGGTTAAAAACGACTTAGGTCGGACGGTTATGCCCCTACTCTGCAAAAGAAGGGGGTGATTGTATGGATTTGATTGCATTTATTATTCTCGGAATAATTCTGCTAATTACGATTTTATCTGGTTTTATTTGTTTCTACAAATTAGCGAAGAAAAATCGCCCTCATACAAAAAAGTAACCTTCCACCCTTGCTAAGTGTTTAGGTTACTTCTCTAAATTACTTTGGCATAACCGTTGGATGCCTTTTTCGCTTTTCTTATTTATATTATACGAATTTGCGAAAATTATGTCAACTATTTGTCAAATATTTTAATCGAGCCATTTTGGTTTTCAGCGATGATTTGATTTGGGGCGGATTTATTGCCAATAGGATATTTGATTTTCTCGCCGTTTAGTTTGCAGCTGCCGTTTTCGGTGTAAGCTTGTATATAGAAATTATCTAAATAAAAAGCAGAAATTTTAATTGAGCCGTTTTCGTTTTTAAACTCATTTCTGCCCGCAATGCCATCTACCGTTATGCTGCCGTTTTCACATCTGATTTTGCCGGTAGTGCTTGTAAAATTTCCAAGAGTAATAGACCCATTTCTATTTTGAACTTCAACTGTTTCTGCCGTTAAATCAAAAACCCTCACGGCGCCGTTTTTATTTTGAATCTTGGCCTCGGTTGCTGTTATATTTCCAACCCTAATCGAGCCGTTTCTGCCCTCTGTATAGAATATATCCGCATAAACCTCACTTGAAATATTAATGGCACCGTTATCATTATAAACTCTTAATTTTTCTAATGTTGAACCGGTTGGAATAGTAACAGTAAGCTTTTCGAAGCCGAGTGTGAAACCGATGTTGAACCAAGATTGATGGGCACCGCCATAAATCTCTAAATTGCCATTATCAAACTCGATTTTCGGCTCTCCATACATATATTTTGCTATGACCGAAAACTCACTTCCGGGAATAATTTCGACTTTGCTATTGTCATATTTGATATAAATATTTGTTACATCATCGAACGAGCGGGTGATTTCCAGCCCATGCTTTGGGGTTGCGTGGAAGCCATCTTTATCCAAATACATGCCGAAATGCCCGCCGAATGCGGCGCCAAAAATACATAGTGCAAAACCGATAGACGCAAATATTATTATGATTTTGTTTAGCTTGCTCATTTTTCATTCCTCCTTAAAATTTTACTGAAAGCTTCCAAAATCCATTTGGAAAACTTTTTGCCAATTATCCAAGTGTATTTGTAGAACAAAAGGCCGATTGCGATTGCTATGCAGCACCATCCCATGCAGAAAAATGCAGTGAATGGGCTTATTGGTAGCAATATCAAGCTTGCGATGCCGCTTAATACACCGCCAAATATGATTGCGATACCGCTTATGAATAATGAAAAAATCACGGCAAACATTGCGAACACGAGGGAGATTGCTGTGATGCCGAGGGGCAGCAAGAGTGGCATTGAGAAGATGGATAGGATGATTATCCAGATTTTTGTGCCGGCTTTCGCAGGACGATTGCTATCATTCCCTATAGGCGCGGTTGCAAAGTCTGCTAAAATCTGCCGCGCCACTTGCTCGGGGCTTTCTTTCACTTCGCCGCCATCGGCGAAATATTGCTCGTAGTAGCTGATTGCCTCGTTGTATTCGTCGTGCGGCAATCGTTTAAGTAATTGCTTTAATCTTGTGATGTACTCTTGTGCTGTCATTTTTGTCCACCTCTTTCTTTTGTTTTTGTCTGGGTTCCTACGAAAATGGAATCCAGTTTTTCCTTTGCGTCCTTCCAAGCTGCTAAATAATCGTTGAGCTTTGCTTTTCCGCTTGCTGTGATTTTGTAGTACCGGCGATTTCTGCCGTTCTCCGTTTGGTCGTAGGTTTCCAAATCGCCGCTTTTTTGCAGCCGGCGAAGCGCCGGATATAGCGTGCTTTCGGAGACTTCCAGAGTTTTGGTGACATTCTGCGTGAGGATGTAGCCATAGCTATCGGACTTGTTCAAAATCGATAACACTACACTATCGAGCAGCGCGGATGATGTCAAAAAATTCAACTTTCTCACTTCCTTTCTTTTAATTATATATTATTATACGAACTATAATATTATATGTCAAGTTTTTAACAAAATTCAAAGAAAAAAATGGCACAACGCATTGTTATGCCATTTTTAGTGGATTTGTTATCTATTTGAAATTTTGATTACTTTTTTACTAATTTGTTCTTTAGTATTTCTTGCAAGTTCTATTAGTAGTTTTGGTGATTCCTTTGCAATCAAAACTATTTCTTTTTCCGTCAACCCTTCAAGAGTCTTGAATTTATTTGCTATACTTTTTACTGTTGCTTTTCGCTCGAAAAACAGGGCATAATCTTTGCTAATATGCGAAAGCATTGCTATCTCTTTGTCTGCAAAATTATCAACCTTTTCAAATTTTTCTAATAATTCTTCCGAACCCTCTTGCTTCTCCTTTAGATAATCATATATTGCCTTGTGCAAAAGTATATCCTTATCCATAGTTTCATTTGAGTTTAATCCTGATTTCAATAGATCTCTAACATAAAAATCACTGTTATTTTTTAAGTTTTCCCACATCTTCTCATATGTTTCTCGCATTGTAGCATATGGTTCTTGCTTTTTTAGTGCTTCACTTTCTTTTGCGAACTCATCATACAAAGGCTTCAATTCATCTTTATGACAATATAAAGCATAATCACCATATTCTTCCTTAAAGTAAAACTCAAAAAAGCTAAAAGGAGTCCTTTCTTCTTTCTTCCAAAACTCGTTATCATCTTTTATCCAACCATTAACCCATTTTAGCGCTGTATCCGATACAAACTTTTCAGCACTTTCAGCGGTGAAATCAGGATATCTTTTGCTACTACTACTTCCTGACGGATTATAATAAAACCGCAGGTACCTCAAATCATGAAGCTCTCTCCTCATTTGTTCTCTTGTTTTTCTCATTTTAACACATCTCCTTTTTGTATATTTTTATTCCTTTTGTTTTTGCCAAATCTATTTTAATTTTTTCTAAAACTTCGGGCATAATTTTATCTTGTAGCTCAATTAAATAAGATTCTTGAAGCTTATCAAATAGTTTGTCCACCCATTTTTTTACTGCTGGATAACCTTTTGCCAGCAAATCTTCGCCAATGAATTCATCAGTTCTAAAAGAAGACATCAACCATTGATATTGCTGCTCATCACCTAATTGATCTTCAAAATAAATATAATTATGGTTATCTTCAGTAGAGAGGTGAATGCCTTTGCTTTGATATGCATCAGGATGATATTTTTTTGTATAGAGAGCTTCATTTTCCGAAATTCTCATTTTATCGTATTGTTCTTGGTAATCTTCGTCAAAAGAAGTGATAGTTATAGATTTCGGAGTTATTTGAATTATGTTTTCAGCCCCGTTAGCCAAATTATCATGCAAAATATCAAATAGCTTTTTATTTCTTTTCAAAAAATGTTCGCCGATTAAAATATTCAATTTCTCTTTGGTGATTTTCATTTTTTCTTTTGTGGACATTTTATTCTCCTTTCGTTTTAAACTAAGCTATGTTTTATCAGTTTCTGCCCTCTCGCTTTTGCTAAATCATCTCTCATTTTTTCAATAATTTTTGGTTGTACATGCACTTCTAATGCTTCGATAAACAAATTTTGTCCTTGTTCTAGATATTTTTTCACTTCTGAAACTACTTTTTTGGGCTCAAGCTCAAGCTCTTTATAGTCAGAATTATTTTTAGGACCTTCCCTTTTCTCATAATTAATTGTTTTCGTAGTAGCGCTATATACTTTTTCTTTATCTTCACAAAAATCAAAACCAAAGCTATCTGCATTCCAATTGCGTTCAAATGTGTGAATAGTGAGCTTATCATACCAAGTGTTTATATCAATATTGATACCATCGCCTTCACCATCATAAGCAAACCTAGTTAAACTTGCTTCTTTCAAACCATCCCACCATACACTACCGTCTTTCCATATATTTATATATTCATTGAGGGGAACACCATCTTCCCATTTAATTTTGTCATCATCATAAAATATTACTTGACGCATAGGAGAGTCATAGAATTTTGCTTGTTTGTCGTTTACAATGCTTTTGCTCGCCAGCTTTAAAAGGCGAGGCAGCATTTTTTTATAGTCGGCAAGTTCAATCAGTTGATTTGCTTTCCCTACATAGCATGGTTCAACCTTTACATACTCAGAAGCCTTCATAAATTCTCTGCCTTGAATAGTTTTTTTGTTGAATTCAAATAGCAATCGTCCATCTTTCCATATTGTTCGAGAATTCAAAAACACTTTTCCTTTTGCCTCATACAAGTTTTCTTTTATGATTTTTAAAAACTCTTTTTGACTATTTAAGAAGTTTTTTTTTGCTTTTTCAAGCGCTTCCTCTTTTGTCATTTTTATTTGTTCTCTTACTTTTGGCATTTTCCTCTCCTTTGTCAATGAAATATAAGGTTATAACACCCCCAATAATAATACTGTATCATACCTAAAAAGTTTTGTCAAATAATTTTCACGAAAAATCGGCAAACTTTACAAAAACTTAACATTTCTCATCATTGAATGTATTTCTTCGAAGTTTCGGGCGGCTGATAGCCGCCCCTACAATTATGTGCAACCCTTTCGCTTCAGTTGTAGGGGATGCATATTATCAGCCGGCATGTTTTTAATGAATAATGAATGATGAATAATGAATAGTGAATAATATTGTTGCCTCTTTTGCCAGATTATTCATTATTAATCATTAATTTTTCATTATTCATTAAGGTTTTAGCAAATTCTTGGCCGAAGCATAACATAACCCGAGAGGTGCGGTATGTCATTTTCTTTGTTTGCTGTTGTTGAGGCGCTGGCGCTGGCGGTTTTTCTTTCGATTGATGTGCTGATATCTGCGTTTGCTTATGGCGCGAATCGGATAAAAATCCCCATGCTTTCGGCGCATATCATCAATTTCATTTGCAGCGCGACTATCGGGCTTTCGTTTTTGGTGGGCACGATTATTAGGCCGTTTCTGCCGCCGTGGCTGGCTGTGCTGATTTCGTTTGGCATTTTATTTACTATTGGGTTGATTAAGCTCGCCGATGGGCTGATCAAAGCCTACATACGAAAAAACATCGATTTGAGCAAGGAAATTGCCTTTTCGATGTTTAATTTGAAATTTATTATTAGCCTTTATGCCGATCCTGAGCGGGCCGATGCCGATGATTCCAAGGATCTTTCGCCGATGGAAGCGGTGACGCTGGCGTTCGCCGTTTCGATGGACGGGTTGGCGCTGGGGCTGGGCGCGGCTTTTGGCAATATCAACGGGCTTTTGGTGTGCGCATGGTCGCTGGTGACCACTATGGCGGCGATTATCCTGGGCTGCCGCTTGGGGCAGGGCGCCATGAAGAAATTGAACTTTGATGCATCATGGCTGGGCGGCGCGGCGCTGATTATTTTGGCGGTGGTGAAGTTGGTCTAAAGCAAGTCATGAATAATTTTCTGCCATTTTATCCAAAACAGCTTATGTTTCTTTTAGTGCTTTTTCCAATTGCATAGCTTTCCATATAAAATGGTGCTTATTCAAAATGAGTTTCCCCATTATTTCAGGAGTAGTGCTCACAGTAAATGTGTAGGAGTCATCATCATGTTCCAGTTCAATTCCCATCTTATTTAGTGTAGCCCTACAACGATTTATTCTATATTTTCCTATGCCTTCTTCAGTCTCATAAACAACGCCTGCACTAGCAGACAAATTGAATTTTTCACCCTCGCTAATTAACTTGATCACTGAATTAACTGCATATAATTCAACAATTATTGGCTCACTACGCTCTTTTTTCTGATTCTGTAATATCTCTTTTAGTTTCCTATCTTCGATTTCTTTTTTATGATATTGCTCAAACTTTCTTACATAATCTGAGCCTCTATCGAAAGTCATAACCTCTCCCCCTCTTTTTACTACCAAGGTATAATACATTATTTTTGACAAAAAGTCAAGTTTAGGTATAATAGAAAATTGAAGGAGATTCCGTGTCAAGCACGGAATGACGGTGTTAGATGAAAAACATACGGAATTTTTGCATTATTGCGCATATTGACCATGGCAAGAGCACGCTTGCTGATAGGATTTTGGAGCTTACGGGGAGCGTTGAGAAGCGGGATATGAAGAAGCAGCTGCTGGATGATATGGATTTGGAGCAGGAGCGGGGGATAACTATAAAAGCACGCGCGGTTAGGCTTAGTTATCAGAAGAGTGCGAACAGAGAGCAGAAGTTAGTCGACAGCCGACAGTTGACAGTTGACAGTGATTTACTGCCGACTGCCGACTGTCAACTGTCAACAAAAGCCTCGCCGGGTTGCATGGCGGACGGCCAATGGCCGCCCCTACAAGAAGAATACATCCTTAATCTGATTGATACGCCGGGGCATGTGGATTTTAATTATGAGGTGAGCAGGAGCTTGGCGGCGTGCGAGGGGGCGATTTTGATTGTGGATGCGTCGCAAGGGATTGAGGCGCAGACACTGGCGAACACTTATCTTGCGCTGGAGCATAACTTAGAGCTTGTGCCGGTGCTCAATAAAATCGATTTGCCGGCGGCGCGGCCTGATGAGGTGAAGCGCGAAGTTGAGGATATAATCGGGTTGGATTGCGCAGATGCGCCGCTGATTTCGGCTAAGAATGGCATTGGAATTGAGGCGGTGCTGGAGCAGGTGGTGAAGCTGATTCCTCCGCCAAAGGGCGATGCGGATAAGCCGCTTTCTGCGCTGATTTTTGATAGTTTTTATGATTCGTATAAGGGCGTTATTGTATATGTTCGGATTTTTGACGGCGAGCTGTCAAGCGGGGATAAGATTCGATTTATGGCGACAAATAAGGAATTTGAGGTTGTGGAAGTTGGGCATTTGCTGCCGAATGGCATGAAGAAAGCCGCGAGGTTGAGCCCCGGCGAGGTTGGGTATATCGCGGCTTCGATTAAAAATGTGGCTGATACGCAGGTTGGCGATACTGTGACCAAAGTTGAGAATCCACTCGCTGAGCCGCTGCCGGGATATAAAAAGGTGAATCCCATGGTGTTTTCGGGGATTTATCCCACCGATGGCGCGAGATACGATGATTTGCGCGAGGCGCTGGCGAAATTGCACTTAAACGATGCATCGCTGCAATATGAGCCGGAGACTTCGATTGCGCTCGGATTTGGTTTTCGCTGCGGTTTTCTGGGCCTGCTGCATATGGAGGTTATTCAGGAGCGGCTGGAACGCGAATATAATCTCGATTTAATCACCACGGCGCCCAGCGTTATTTTCAAGGTGCATCGTACAAACGGCGAAGTGATTCAGGTTGATAACCCTGCGAATTTGCCGCCGCCGAGCGAGATTGCTTTTATCGAGGAGCCGATTGTTAAGGCGACGATTATGGTGCCGACCGATTTCACCGGCAATGTGATGGAGCTTTGCCAGGAGCGGCGCGGGCGGTTTATTAATATGGAGTATCTCGATTCAACGCGCACGACGATTTACTATAATCTGCCGCTCACCGAGATTGTTTATGATTTTTTCGATAGCTTAAAATCGCGCACCAAGGGCTATGCTTCATTTGATTATGAGCTTACCCACTATGAAAAGGCGCAGATGGTGAAGCTGGATATTTTGCTCAATGGCGATGTGGTAGATGCTTTATCCTTTATTGTGCACACTTCGTCTGCTTATTCCCGCGGGCGCAAGATTGCCGAGAAATTGAAAGATGCGATACCGAGGCAGATGTTTGAGGTGCCGATTCAGGCTGCGATTGGCAGCAAGATTATTGCACGGGAGACGGTGCGCGCCATGCGCAAGGATGTGCTTGCAAAGTGCTATGGCGGGGATATTTCGCGGAAGAAGAAACTCTTAGAGAAGCAGAAAGAGGGCAAGAAGCGCATGCGGCAGGTGGGGAGCGTTGAGGTGCCGCAGGAGGCATTTATGAGTGTGCTTAAGTTGGATAGTTAATTTTTTAGAAAAATTATATAAACTTTTTTTCAAGGGGAGCTTCTCCCCTTGAACCCCTCTTGTTTTCGCCTCTTCAAAATCTTAGATTTTGAATTCACACGAAAACGAGACTAATATGATTATTTTGGTCGCCTCATCGGCGAAATTTTAGGTATGGGTGCTTTTCGTAGGGGACGCCGTCCCGGGCGTCCCGCGCTTCGAAGGGCTTGCCCTGCCATTTATAATAATTGTTGACAAATTCTAATATTTATGTTAGTGTTTTTTGAGTTAGGGGGAGTTTAGATGAAATTAGCGAAGAGAAGTTTTAGGCAGAAAATCAAAATGGCGCAGAAAAAAGTCAGAACATTGACCTTAATTGTCGGGTTTGGGTCTTCAATTGTGCTGGGGGTTGGCTTTTTATATGCAACCGATGAGCTTGAGAAATATAATTTAGAAATGCAAGAAGGCATTGCAAATGAGTTTGCAGATAATCATAATGTTGATTTATCGAATGTCTATGTGATTGATAAAAATGTCGCTATTAATAAAATCAATGATAGCACTTTTGTTAAAATTGCTGATGTGAATGAGGAGCAAAAGCATAGCATTAATTTCCTTAGAGATAAGGCAAATAGAAATATGCTGGCTGGGTGTGTGCAATTTTTGGGTCTTTTTATGATTATTGTGATTGGTGGTTGGCAAACGGCGCGGATTGGAAACAAGATTGAAACAAATATCGCCTTAAAACGAGCTATTGTGAATGCCAAGAAAACTGTTAAAATTGATAATAAAACTTATGATATGCATATTACTCTTGAGGAGTTGGATAACAAAAATCACAAGTTGCGCAAATATGAAGCGATTTTTGAGACTGAGAAAGAATTGAAAAAGATATCTGAAAAGCAGTTCGCCTATTTTGTAGAGCACTTTGAGCTTTTGAAAAAGAAGGGTAAATTTACGGTATTTAGTGATGAAGATATTTATAAATTGGGTTTAAAGCGCATGGATATTATGGACAATGCAAAAGAGATAATCGCGAGATAATAGCTGTTTTATATGAGATCTCCTTGAGATCAGGGAGGTTTTTTGAATGAAATTTCTTCGAAGTGCGGGACGCCCGGGACGGCGTCCCCTACGGTGCGGGGGTATGCGCTTTGATGCGCGGGCGACCGGGACGGTCGCCCCTACAAAACCAAAATCCGTGGGAATCCGTCAAAATCCGTGTCATCCGTGTGCGAAAAACATTAATCACTTCTCGTGCATATTATGCTATATAGGAGTGATTTTTTTATGTATCAAAATCAGAAAATGCCAACTACTTTTCCGCAGTTTATTCCGCCGACTTCGGGCCCGAGCAGCAGCCCGGCGGGGCAGGATATGACTGTTTATTTAGATTCCGCGCCTTATCCCGAGGTGAGCGGCGGCCAATATGAGCCGGAGGCGCTTGCGCTGCTGAAAGAGAGCTATGCCGGCGCGCTTAGCGAGCTTACGGCGATTACCGCTTATGTTTTCCAAACATCGCGCATGGGCGAGAATGAGGCGTATGCCAATGCCGCGCTGCAGATTGCGATTGTTGAGATGATGCACCTGGATATGCTGGGCGATGCGATTGAAACGCTGGGCGGGGTGCCGAGTTTTGACGATGGCAAGACGCCGTGGACGGCGAAGAACACGCCGTATCCCGCTGATTTGAAATCGGCGATAGAGGGGAATATTAAGGCGGAGACGGGGATTATTGCCAATTATGAGAAGTTTGCGCGGGAGACGACTAATCCGACTGTGCGCGCGCTTTTTGAGCGGATTGCCAAGGATCATCGGCTGCACTTGAAGTTTTTTGAGGGGTTGCAGGCTACTATTTGATTTTAGCACGCAGATTCAAATTAAAAAAATTCCCCTCTATGGAGGGGTGGCAGGCGCAGCCTGACGGGTGGTCTCTTTCTAAATATGATGACACCACCCCGCCGACTTCGCCGGCACCCCTCCGGCGGAGGGGAATTTAATATGCAATTTCTTCGAAGTGCGGGACGCCGAGGGCGGCATCCCCTATT
>WRBX01000005.1 GCA_009784335.1 Oscillospiraceae bacterium | reverse complement strand
TGGTAGAGCAATTCATTCGTAATGAATAGGTCGGGTGTTCAAGTCACCTCACCAGCTCCATGCTAGATATTTGCATGGAGTGTTTTTATCTTATAGGAAATTGCTCGAAGAGCAATTTACTTAAGCACAAAAGTTTACCGCTAAAAATGGGAGCGAAGCGACCATTAGTTGCGAAGCAACTTTTTTATTTCGCATATTTCTTAGCTTCTTCATCCAATAAGACTTCAACGATAGTATCAGGCTGCCCATCGCCATATCCAGCGATTCGCGTTTTAATCAAAAATGTGTTCACCGAGGCATTAGGCGGCACATATTTTTTTACCGGCACGATTTCGATTTTTTCAACCGCTTGAAATTTTCCATCGATTTTATCGAAAGTTTTGATTTTATGCGCCTCTTCTTCAATAATATAATATCCATTGGCTAGATTAACCGCGGTTTCGAGCAGTTTTTTATTTTCCTTTTCTGTTTTATTTATTTCTCTCACCTCACGAAGTAGCATTTAGTATTTAGCGTTTAGCATTTAGCTTGAATGTAATTTCTTCGAAGTTTGGACGGCTGATAGCCGCCCCTACAAGTCATTCGAACCTCACAAGCGGCGAACGAAATGTAGTTTTCGATTTTTGTAATTCATATGTAGTTTCGGGGCAATTGCCAGCGCCCCCCGCAAATCCTCTGCGATAAATAATCCCGCAGATGAATCCGCCCCAAAGCAAACATAGTGCAAATAATAATTCCATAGTAAAACTCCTTTCAGTCGTTTTTAGTAGTTAGTAGCTAGTAATTAGTAGTTAGAAAAATCCTAATTACTAACTACTAAATACTAACTACTGGTTTTTCCTAATCGCAAACCCCTTTGCACGCCAATAATCTTCTTTTTCGGTTTCGGTCCAAAAACCTGTTTTTATATCATCGAGTCGGCTGGTTAGCGGCAACGAACATAATCCATAACGAACACTTTCGGCTGCGTGGGTGACTTCGTGAGGAGTGTTCGCCGCATCCTCTATGCGAATTTTATCATATTGCAATTGCGGAAGTGTTCGAACCAAATTATCGCACAGGGAAAAAATGTTTAGCTTTCCTTCTTGCACCAAATATTCCCGAAAAATTCGCCAGCCGTTTATGCGATTATTATTGGCAGGAATTAACCCGCTAAGCCCGCTATTCGCCATAATAGTCACGCCGGCCGTTGCCGTTTCCTGCCGCGCATTCCATAAATCCGGGCCGGCGACGGTATATTTAATATCCTCGGCTTCGGGTGAATTCGCCATAATCGCCTCCGCCGCTTGCGAAAGAGTTAGCCCCGGCTCATAAAACTCCCGATATATGTAAGCATTTCTATCGCCATCAATAGCCCACCAATAGCACGCCGTGCAATCCATGCCATAATCGAGTGAACGAAATCGCTCCCACTCAGACGGAATCTCAAAAGGTTTGCACACATGCCGCTCTCGTGAAAATTCCGGGAAAAACTGCCCTTGATACACATCCCAATCGCCGTCCAAATGCGCACGCCGCATTTGCGGAGGCAGATTTTTGAGATTCTGCAAATACTCCGGATTATTCTGCATCAGTGCCGGATTATCATAAACCTTGGCAGCAATGAAGTGGAAATCCTCGGGTTGCTCGCCATTTTCATACCTCTTGTCGATAAAGAGTCGCTTAAACCACGCATGCCCCACTCCTCCGGGGTTGGATGTGTAATACATTCTGGGCTTAAAATCCTTGCGAGTGGAACGGTTGCAAGTTGTGAGAAAATTGCGCTGATATTCGGTAAAATGCGTCGCCTCCTCCAAGCCGATAACATCATATTCCTGCCCCTGATATTGCAGCACATCAGTCTCGCTATCGCAATATCCAAGCTTGAGCCTGCTGCCATTGGGGAACACAAACGCCCGCTCCCGCTCGGTATATTTTGCAACATCGCCAAGCTCTGCCATCAGCGCCAAAGTGTGATTTTCGCGAAGCTCGGTTAATGTTCGCCGCAGCAGCAACAATTTCAAATTCTCATACGCCAGCGCCAGCAGCACGAATTTTCGCCGCATCGCCCATGATTTGCCCCCGCCCCGCGCCCCGCCATACGCCGTATGCCGTGCCAGCGAGAGGAAAAACTGCTCTTGCTTTAAGTTGGGTTTGCCCCACAGTATTAGTTTTATGTAAAACACCTCCTTTTTTAGTTAGAAATTAGGAATGAGAAGTGAGATGTTTCTCGCTCCTAACTCCTAACTTCTAATTTCTAACTTCTATTTCATCCTCATATCTTCCCCCTGAATATAACGCCCGCGTCACCTCCGGATGCTCATAATATGTAAATTCATTTTGTGCCATTTGAATAATCCCTCTTTTCCTTGCTCTCGAATAAATTTTCATAAGTAGTATCGAACATATTTTTCAACCGCTCGATTTCCCATTGGGTGAAGGGCAAAAAGCCGTTCTCCCGTTCAATGTAGGCCGAAACCCCGATTCCAATGCTCTTGGCCATCTCAACCTGCGTTAATTTGCGCTCCACCCTAATTTCTTTTAGTTTGTGTAACACCATGGTTAACTCCTTTGATATTTAGAATTTATTTTAACAGGAATCAAGGTCAATAGAATCTATGGAATTCCATAGATTGTTAACTTGCAGAAAAGAATTGTTACAGAATTGTTACAGAAATGTTACGGAAATATTAAATTTTCCTAACAATTTAGCAACAATCCACACAAAAGATTTTTATATGCTATTATTGAATTAGTGATATTAGAGTTTCTAGAAATTTCCTGTGCCATCTTTACAGAAACTTAACATTTCTCAGGAAAAAGCTATTGACATCTAATAAGAAAAGTTCTAATGATATAATATAAGAAAGATTATTTGGGAACAAGAAAATGAAAAGTGGACAACATGCCTCCCCTGTTAAGGGGAGGTGGCATCGACGAAGGCGATGACGGAGGGGTTCGATTTGAAACCATACGAAAGCAAAAACATTCCCTTCGCAAGAGAACTTCGCAAAGGCATGACCGACCAAGAAAGAAAGCTATGGTATAAGTTTTTGAAAGTGTTGCCCATCAAATTCTATCGGCAAAGACCAATAGGTAATTATATAGTAGATTTCTATTGCAATAGCTTGAAGCTGGTGATTGAAATTGATGGCGGGCAGCATTATGATGATGAGGCGCTAAAATACGATAAAGAGAGAACTAAATATTTGATTAGTATTGGATTAAAAGTATTAAGGTTCACAAATCGCGATATTGATATGCGATTGGATAATGCGTGTGAAGCAATATGGTTAGAAATTGAAAAACGAACCCCTCCGACCCCACACTTATGCACTTCGTTCTAAGTGTGGGGCCACCTCCCCTTAACAGGGGAGGCATTTAAGCACAAAGAAAGGAATGATTAAAATGGAAGCAACAAAAAAATCAGGATGGAGCATTTGGCTGAGGGCGATATCGCTCGGGCTGGTGCTGGCAATGGCAGTGAGCGTACTGCCGCGGAATGTGCAGGTGGCTCAGGCAGCCACACTAATCTCGTATTCCGGCAATTTGGGAAATGTGTCGATTCCCAACTCAAGCTATTACATCTTCACCTATGAAGGCACTGTATCGGACAATCCCCTTAATCCCGTGCTTGTAGCGGAAACGAAAATCACCTACAAGTATGATAATATTGGGATGAATGTGAGCACCACTTATCATACTTTACCGCTTCCCTACCGCCAAGCAATCGCCGATGTGGAAAAGGGATTCACAACACTAGGGCAGGCCGATAAAAATGCCGCAAGGGCATATTGGCGCAAAGAAGTGGACAATCTCTATAAAGGCGCCGCTACTTCTCCAAACCGCCCACCATCTGATGCGGACTTCAAAAGATACACCGGCCAGCTAACCAACTACACAGCCGCGCCCCAAGTGCCAATCCTAACTGTTACCTTCCATGGTAGTGGCGGCACTCCGGCATCTCAGAGCTTTCAAGTGCCCTCAGGTTCGGCAGTGAATCCGCTGCCGGGCGCGGTGCGAACAGGTTATGACTTTAAAGGTTGGTGGTCGACATCGGCCGCAACAGGCGGAACGCAGCTATCAACAACCACTCCTATTACCGCCGCAACAACAACCTGGCATGCGCGCTGGACGGTTAAGCCCGGAACCGGCGGAGGCGGCGGAACCGGAGGGGGCGGCACAAGCCCCGGAACAGGGACAAACCCCGGAACCGGAACAACGCCGCAGGATCCTGCGCCATGGGTGCCGACGGGTGGCACCGGAACCGGAACGGGAACAACCGGCAATATCACTCCGGTTTCTTGCGGATATGATGATTGGGTTGCCGACAACTGCAATTATCCGCCGGGAACGGCTGCTTATGATTGGTTCTATTATAACGGCGGTAATATGCAAGGTTTTGATAGTAATTTAAATCAGTGGAATCAATATGAGCCTGGGTCTTACCATTATGATTACTTTAATGATAACGGAGGCGATATGAGCGGCCTCTTGCACGATGATATGTTTATCCCGAATGACCCTAAGCCATTGCCGGCGCCGCAAGGGCCGACGGGCAAAAAAACCAGCAAAGAGCAGCAGGCGAAAAATAACGGTGGCGTTGATCCGATGACTGGGTATGCTCAAGCGCTGTTGGCACAGGTTGCAATGCAATTAACGCAACAACTTATAAGCGTAATTATGACACCAACGACTGATGATAGAGTTGATTATGCCGGCAAGGTTGATAGTTTCACCATCGGCCCTGCGCGCAGGGGCACCACGAAGCTTGGCACTAACCTTCCATATAATCATAATTCCGGCATGGAATTCACTAATGCCCGAGTTGTTTATTCAAGTGTTTATGATAAATACTACATATATAATATTCACACGCTTGAAAATATGGAAGGAATTTCAGGCAAAGAGAAGAGAAAATTCGGAAAAGCCGAAACTACATGGTGGATTGATACAACGACTGTTGATTTAAAACCTATGACCATTCCGCTATCAACCATCGATGACCCGCCATGGTATTTTAATAAAGATGCAGGCGACTTAGATGTGCCGGTTTATGAAATTGAAAAAATTCCGGAAAGCTGGGCGGGCAAAGAGGTGCCGTTGCAAGCAACTATTGCCAAACCCGGATATATGAAAAAGAGTTCAGCTCAGCAAATGGAAAATGCCGGAATAGCCATCGCTACAACAGTAGCAACTACAGTTGTAGGGCTTGCTGTAATGGGTAAAATTGCAGTGTTAATGGCGCCAACATTTGGTATTCCCGGTTTTGGTTGGATTATGGCCGCTGTTCTTGTCCTTGCTGCTACTACTTTATACCTCGTCGGCAAGTTCTCGCGTGATATGTTGTGGGATTCTGTTGCTCAGCAATTTATGGTTGACCCGTTTATTCCTGATTTTGTTAATATGCCTCAGCCAATGCCTGATCCTGATTGGGATAATTTCCATTTGGAAATTAAAAACGGGCAATTGATTGAAGATTGGGAATGGGGCTCGCGCTCAACGGTGAACTTTACCAAAACTAAAAACAAAGTGCCGACCAAAGTGGTTTATTCAAAATTAAGCGATGGCGGCGGTGAGATTGCGCTTGGGCAAGATAGGGATGATGAGGCGTGCGCCGGGCTAACCGGCACAGGCATTGAAGATGTGCTATATTTTGAGCAGCTTGGAAATTATCGGATTCAAGCGCACATAACCGGCGATGATTTCACAGGCGGGCCGGGCGAGGAGCCAAAAAGGAATGTGCATTTGGGCACGATTGTGTTTAATGTGAATGTTGTTAAGGGTGTGCTTAATTTGCATCGCGATGATTTAAGATATTTAGGCGAGACGATTGACCAAGATGGCAGAATCTTAAAAGAATTGCAGTTTGATGGAACGCCGCAGAATGCGTCGATAGAGCTTCCTTGGCCTGAGAAAGAGGTTCTTAAAATCAACGGGCAATGGAAACCGGGGGCGCAGAGCCTTTACTTAATTAAAAATCATGTGCCGAACAAGACTATAACTCATGTTTACGAAGGTGAATTAGTAGGCGAGACTTATGCTGAACCTGATAAGCCTTGGATTGCCAGCAGGTATATTAACATGGAGAATAATTTCAAGATTCCGTATAAAATCGTGATGAAACCGCACACGATTCAGGGGCGCTGGATGAATGAGGCGCCGATTGGCACAAACGGGCTGTTGAATGATGGCGAGACGGCGATGTTCTTCTATGATAGAGAAGAGAAGTTTGCCAAGTGGAAGTATGAAATCACAAATATGACAGCGGCTATGGAGGCGGTATCTCCTTTGACTATTAGCTACGAGGGCACGGGCAAGGATGGCGTAACATGCAATGGAAATGTTAATCAATCTTCAACCGAAACAGGCTATTATGACGGGCAGGGCAACTGGGTTGAGGAGCAGAGCATAGACGGAACCTACACTTTAATGGCTGTGTTCTCTAATCCGAATGGCAATTATATTGATGATTACAACTTCTATTATGCTGTGGCGCCGACTAATGTGGGAATTCAGATTTTGCCGAGGCTAATTCATCCGCAATTTATGAATTTGCCTGAGTTAATGGCTATGGAGCAATATAAATATAAGGCAAATGATGTTTACCTTAATATTCCAACTGAGATGTTTGATATAAAAATAAATGATACATTTGCCGTGGAAGATAATATCGGGGTTGTTATTGGGAATCAGGCGTATAAGAATGGCGGTGCGTTCCTTGAGTTTACGGGCGTAGCGCTGACCGGGAATGCCGATGGCAATTATGTTATTAAGCCGAGCTTTAGAGTTTCGACTGCGATTGGGCCTAATGGTGCGCTGATTGATTCCACCGGTGATGGAGTTGATGATGCTTGGATAATTCAGCATTTCGGCTCGATGGAGAATTATGAGATGCAGGGCGGCGCGATGGGCGACCCTGATGAAGATGGATTGCCGAATATTTTAGAGTTCCAGGCAGGCACCGATCCGCATAATCCTAAAACTAACGGAAGTGAGTTTAAGGATGGGTGGTTATATGCTTACTTCACGATGGCTGAGCTTTGGGAATCGAATGCGTTATTTGAAGCCAACAAGCATATTTTTGATCCTAAGCCCGGAACTCCGAAGTTGCCGCCGGGTGATAAGGCGATTGCTGATAAGGATTTGCCGGATGGCCTGGGGCTATCCTATTGGGATAAGTATGAAAATGCGCTGAATCCTTGCAAAAAGGATAGTGTTGGCGACGGAGTTTACGACGGGTGGAGGAAGAAAGCCGGATATGCGCTTGATGGCTCGGATTTCTATCCGCTTTCCGATGATGATGGTGATGGATTGGCGAATATTGAGGAATTTGAGTTCTATCGTGATTATGGGTTATTCTTGAATCCGAAGAGTGCTAACACATCTCCTTCAGATTTCGATGATTATTGGCTATGGCAATATTTCACCAAGCCGGCGCTTTGGGAAAATCAGGCGTTATATGATGCTAATAAATCGAAGTTTAACCCGGTTACCAGCACATTGAAGAAGGGCGAGGCTGCGATTGGGTGCGGAGGGTCGCCGAAGTGTGCGCATAATGGTGCTCTGTTGCCGAAGCAGGCTGTGTGGCCGTCGCTAACTTATGGCGAGTGCTATGATATGGGCTTGAATCCTGTGCGTAAATCGACGATTGCTGATATGGGTATGCCGGATTGCTGGATGGTGTTCTACGGCTTGAATCCGCGGGATGCGGGTGAGAAGTTCCGTGATAAAGATGGCGATGGGCTGACTAATTATCAGGAATACATGCTGGGCACGAATCCGACCAAGGTGGATACTGATGGCGATGGGTATAGTGATTATATTGAGGTGATGCATGTGCCGCCGACTGATCCGCTTGACCCGAATTCGTTCCCGAGATATTTGCCGCAGAGCCAGGATGATATTGAGAATCAGTTCAATGATTTGAATGGCGAGAATGAGATTAACGAGTGGTGGTATGATGCGGTGGTTCGCTTGATTGGCAGCGGGATTATCAAGGGGTATGATGCGGCTAATGCGAAGAGTTACTTTGATGCGCCGGGTAAGATAACGCGTGCTGAGTTTTGCGCGTTGATTGCGGGGATTAGCGGCGAGAATATCAAGGGGTATAAAGATGCGTTTCCTGATACATCGGATGTCGCCGGAATGGAGCCATATTGGGCGAATAACTGCATTGCGTGGGCTTCATCTAAGAAAATTGTCGAGGGGCGCGATCACACTTGGTTCGACCCCGGCGCCAATATCACGCGCGAGGAAATTGCCATGATGATTGATAGGTTTGTGGCGTATAAGAATAAGAATTATGATTATAAGGTTGCGGCGAAGCCGTTTACCGATAATGCCGCGATTCAGGCAAAGGCCGAGACGCCGGTGATGAATATGCAGCGCGCCGAGATTATCAAGGGCTATCCGGATGGGTCGTTTGGGCCGAAACTCAACACTAATCGCGCTGAGGCTAGCGTGATGCTTTATCGGATGTGCGTGATGATTGGGCATATTATTGAGATAATACCGGTCACTCCGTGACAACGAATAACGAATAAGTTATAACGAATAACTATCGAAGAAAACCGCAAAAATTGCGGTTTTCTTTTTATTTTAACTTCAAAAGGCCTCCCCTGTTAAGGGGAGGTGGCAGGCGTAGCCTGACGGAGGGGTTCGCTTTTAAAAATTTGAATTGCGAAGCAATTCTACCATAGTTATTCGTTATTCGTTATTACTTATTCGTTAAAAAACTTGTTTCAAGTTTTTTGTAAAGCTATCCCAAACATTCATCCGCTCACTATCGCAAATCGCCACCAAATCCACTTCATTTATCACTTCGTCGCCAATTTTATATTTAACAATTCCCACTTTATCGCCTTTTTTAATCGGTGCGGAGATTTTTTTCGGAAGAATCACTTCTTCTTTCACTTGATTTTTCTTGGCCTTGGGTACTACTACTTTTGGCGGGGCGCCCGAGACGGCGCCCCCTACGCTCGGAACGACACTCATTTCAAGGATATCACCCTTTTCGAGCTTAACGCTGCCGAATTTCTCGCCGTTACCGATATCCAAAACCGCATAATTAGCGAAGCCATAATCGAGCATGGAAGTGGCGGTGGCAAAGCGCTCGACGGTGGTCGGCGCGGCAAGCACAACGGCGATAAGCTGCATTCCATCGCGCTTGGCGCCGGCCGAGAGGCAGTAGAATGCCTCGGAAGTGGAGCCGGTTTTGATGCCGTTTGCGCCCTCGTAATAGTGAATCAGGCGATTGGTGTTGGAAAGCCCGAACTCGCCGCCGCGAAGGCTATCCATCCAAATCGTCGTATATTTGGTGATTTTATCGTGCTTCATCAGTTCGGCAGACATCAGCGCAACATCGCGCGCGCTGGAAAACCCCTCGGTGCCCTCATCGAGCCCATTGCAGTTGATAAAATGGGTGTTTTTCATGCCGAGGCTTGCCGCTTTTTCGTTCATCAGGCGCACAAATTCGCCCTCGGTGCCGGCGAGGTGCTCGGCAAGCATAACCGAGGCATCGTTGCCGCTGGAAACCACGATTGCCTTAAGAATTTCGTCGAAACTCATCTGCTCGCCGGGCTCGAGAAACACCTGAGAGCCGCCCATCGAAGCGGCATATTCCGAGCAAGTGAGTTTGGTATCCGGCGCAATAACTCCGCTATCCCACGCCTCCATAGCAAGCAGCATCGTCATCGTTTTGGTCACGCTGGCAATGGGCAGGCGAATATCGGCATCCTTTTCAAACAGCACTTTTCCGCTGCTCTGCTCAATTAAAATGGTCGACTTCGCAGTTCCTCCTAAATCCGTTGATTTCTTCTCTTCCGCCGAAACCGGCGCAATCAAAAACATAAATATCAAAAAAAAGGGCAAAATTCGTTTCATATTATCCTCCATTTATTATAGACTTGTTCAAAATCCAAATGAAATTACTTCTGAATAAATCTATTTTGGTGAATTATATGCTAATTTGCCGAGTTTTATTCTATCTTATTTTCCATTCCTATGTTATTTTATAAAGGCAAGCTTTTGCTAATGCGCCCAAGCCGTTTGAGATGTATAAATTTTCCTAAACTGGAAAAGATTAATTATAATAATATAATTTAGGAGGAATAAATGCCAACACCAATTTCAACAAAAGAATTGAGCGGCTTGGAGGATATTTTAGGCGTGGAAAAAACCTTGGCGGCTAAATATCAAACATATTCTAATATGTGCCCCGAGCCGAATCTTAAAAAGAAGTTTTCGCAAGTATCAAGCAAGCATCAAAAACACTTTAACACACTGGTGACTCACCTAAATGGGTAGAAAGGATTAATTATGCCAACAAATAAAAAAGCACTGCCGCCAAAAAAGGCTATGCCAAAGCGGCCAACCCCTGCGCCAAAAGCACCGCCGCAAATGGGCGCCAAAGAGATGCTGGAAGATTGCTTATCCAGCGAGAAAAATCTCACATCGGTTTACAATACATTCACAAATGAATGCGTTAACCCGAAAATTCGCACCGACTTTATGAACTCGCTTCGTGAAACGCATGAAATCCAAGCAGATTTATTCAATCAAATGCAAACTCGCGGATGGTATGCAGTGAAAAGCGCGCGTCAACCTGATATTAAAGCAGCAGCGCAGAAGTATAATGCAATGAATGGGTAAGCTCAAATTCCGGCCACAAGCCGGTACATAGCAAAGGTATTGTTTTCATGCCTTTGCTTTTTTTGGATAAAAAATCGTCATTAAATCAATACTAATTAAATGGAGGTTTAATGAAATGTTAAAAAAATATAATAGATTGGTGTGTTTTGCGCTTGCTTTTGCTATGTTAATCAGCATTTTTCCGATGCTCACAGCAAATTCCGCGGCCATCCCGCCAATTAGGCTTGAAAACATAATTAACAACGGAAATGGCTCATATAGCTATACTATAATTTCCGATGTACCGAAAAATTATGATATATATGTTGAGGCCGATGGCGTGAGGCAGCAGATTGGTTGGGGCATGTGGGGCACTCCCGGCGGCGACACACATATTTGGTGGGGCAGCTTTCCCGCAGGCGCAAAGCTTGTGTGGACTATAACCAACACCGGCTCCGGCGTGGATATTTGGCGCTCAGATTGGGGGCTGCCCACCACGATTGACGGCATAATTACCGCCGAAAATAGTTTTGTTCGAATTGATGAGATGCTCGATTTTAATTTTCAGAACAAAACCGGCGCTGGCTTCACCGCGTTGGTTAGCATAACCGATGAAGATGATGCTCTTTTGCATTCTGCTACCGTTGCAGTTTCTGAAAGTTTCAATGAAACTATAATTTCTTTCTCACCAATGGCAGGTTTTGGGCTTGTTGGCAAGGAAATTTTGGTCGCTGTCGAGCCTGCAGATGACTCTTTGGATGATTTCGAAGGCACAATTTACCTTTCGGAGCCGGTTTTAATCCGTAAAGGCTTTCAAACCGAATTTGATTTGGTTTTCACACCGCCGGCCGATAACGGAGAATATCCGCAAACAATAGAGCTTTCGACCAGCGGCGGCACTACCGGCGGCACGGTCATTTTTGAAAATAAAACAACTACCGAAGGGTTGGCCGAGCTTACCGATAATATGCTGACGATTTATCACGAAGGCGTGATATCTATAAAAGCCACGATTGCGGGCGATGATGATTATCGCAGGGTAAGCGCCACGGCAACGATTACGCTTTTAGAGGCGCCGATTATTACCGCAGAACCGACGGTTATGCCAACCGCCGTATCGCCAACCGTTGCACCTACAACCAGACCGATAGTATCACCAACCGAGCGGCCTGAGGCAACAGCTCCGCCGATTATCACTCTAACCGAGGGCACACCTAATCCAAATGCTACTGCAACTCCGGTTGTAACCGCACCAAGCCCCACGCCGATTTTCCTTGATGTTTCTAATCAATGGTTCGCAGAAAGTGTTAACAACATGGCGAAAGAAGGGTTTGTTAATGGATATAAATACCCCGAGGGCAGCTATTTCTACCCAAATAATAATATAACCCGCGCAGAATTTGTGAAAATTATCGCCTCAATCAGCGGCGATGAATTGAATGGCACCGATGTAAAATTCAAAGACATTGCAGACCAATGGCACGCAAAATATATCGCATGGGCTGAGAAGAATGATATAGTGCTGGGCTATGATGATGGAGAATTTAAGCCGGATAAGCTGATTAGCCGCGAGGAAATTGCAGTTATCATCGACCGTTTTATTGAATATGCCAAATATGCTCTCACAGCAGGAACGGCAAAAAACTTTATTGATGAAGGGCAGGTTTCCGCTTGGGCGAAAGAAGCTATGCAAAAAATGATTGTTTATGGAATTATCCAAGGCGATGACGAGGGCAAGCTAAACCCGCTTAACAACAGCACGCGCGCCGAAGCAACGATTATGCTTTATAGATTGTTCACAAAAATTGAAAAATGACGGGTATCAATACCCCAGGGCACCAACACACCAACAGTAGTGGCGACTGCTATGGAATTTTCTGCGAAAATTCTCATAGTGTAACGCCAGCCTTGGACCCGCGCGACATAGCTGCGCAAGGTTCCCTTGCTGCGCGGCGGGGTATTGAACCCGGCTGTCGTCGCAAAAATGTTTTTGAGCAAGCTCATCATTTTTTGCTCCTCGAACAAATTGCGATAAAAAAATTCCCTCAGTTGCTTTTGCAACTGAAGGGGATTTTTTTGATTTTCAATCCATGCTGGCTGACCGGATGTCTTTTATCATAGCTATAATTCCAATTATGGGAATGCCATAGTAACCAATATAGATGCCAAGTATTAGGCCAATTGGTATGTAAATAAATTCATTCCCCGTCGGTTGTTGCATTAGTATCAAAATGCCGCAGAAAACTATCATCCCTATCCATATGTAAAATAGTTTTCTGAATGCTGCAAATGTGATATATAACATATATGCAAAAGAGATTAAAGCAAAATAAACTCCAAGCATGTCAAAAATGCCCGTAAAAAGATGAATCAAAAATAGCATTAGTGGCAGTATTCCCAATAGCAAGTGCCTTTTTAGTTTCTTTCTTTGAATTTCATTCATTTTTTTCTCCTCTGCATTAAAGCACCGGCGGTTTTCCTTGAATCTTTTTTATATCTGATTCTATTTTTGCATCATACTTTTTTATGGTAGCTATTTCATTTTGTTTTTTGCTGTATAGCTCCATTCTGCGTATATTGTTTTCCTTGTTATAATTAAAGCTATCCATGTTCCAATCCTTGCTATAAGTATTATATGACTTCCTTAAAAGCTCTTCATCAAGTCCGCTCTTTTCTGCTATCTCTTGAAAATTCGGTATTGGATTCTTAACATCCTTCAATATTTTCTCTTTGCACTGGTTTAAGCTATTAGAAAGATCCTTCTCATCATATTTAATGCCATATAAGTCACATAACTTGCTTAAACTGTTTTTTGCATTTTCGAACCTTGCTTTTTCAATTGAGGCTATATTCCGTTCCCCCTTACTTTTAAGGAAACCCCATTTTAACTTTTTCGGTTCTTTTAATTGCTCATGTGCCATTTCAAAATCTTTTCCAATATCAAATATACTGCCACCCATAAATGTTGTTTCTGATAAACCCAATCTATCTAGCCCATTTTTTCTAAAAAAGGCTAAATTCGATCCATTAGCATGCACTTTTTCTGTAACAGCTTTTTCTATCCACACCGAAGATTGATACTCCATAGTTGGATCTCCCATTTTCCCCTTTTCAACAAGCATATCATGTAGTTTTCCCCGAACATTATGTAATTGATTCTCCATGTTAGTTTCTCTGCTTTTACCTGATTCGTACTCAAACATTTTAATCATTCCTTTCTTTAAATATATTTTTTGTTGCTAATTTAAACTATCTTTGAAACATGTCCTGCCCGGCCTTTTTGAGTGGCTTATCCACAGCGCTTTTCGCCATTTGCAAAGGCTGTTGGACTTTGCCTGCGACCTCAGAGGCCGCGCGTATGCCCTTTAGTATCCCACGGATACTGCTTTTTGCTTCTTGTGCAATAGCCATTTTGACCAACTCCTTTCTTGTCGGGTTCATCATTTATCATCTATCATTTATCATTCTTCATTAGTTTTTTTAATGATAAATGATGAGTGATGAATGATAAGTGACAAATTACCAAAATACAAAAAGCACCGGTGCAAAAAATTTACACCAAGTGCCAATTTAAACTATGTGAACCAAAACTAGTCCTAAGTAAAATTTTAGGAATTAGGTTTTCCTTGTGTGTGTGTGTGTGTGTGTGTGTGTGTGTGTGTGTGTGTAGTAGAATGGGCTTTTTTGAGGTTTTGCATTTTTCTTCCCCCTCACTTTCTATTATCAATTTAACAATTATTTTGTCAAATGTCAATAGCATTTTCGCAAGTTATGTTAAGTTTTGGTAAAGGGAATGTTAAGTTTTTGTTAAGAGCGAACCCCTCCGTCACCCCTCGCTTGGCGCTTCGCTTCTCGCGTGTGGGGTGCCATCTCCCCTTAACAGTGGAGGTTTTCACATAAAAATACCTCCCCTGTGAAGGGGAGGTGCTGAGCGAAACGAAGCGGAGGGGTTCATTTTTATCATTGCAGCCCAAAACTCGTAACAAGTGCGGAATTTAGCTGCTGCAGCGAGCGGTTATCGAGGTGCCCCACTTGCTCTTTTAGCCGCTTTTTATCCAGCGTGCGGATTTGTTCAGCGAGAATCACGCTATCCTTTTCTAATCCCTGCCCGGCCGCGATTTCAATATGTGTTGGCAGTTTCGCCTTGGAGACTTGCGATGTAACAGCGGCGGCAATCACCGTGGGGCTGTGCATATTGCCGATGTCGTTTTGCACAATCACCACCGGCCGCAGCCCGCCCTGCTCGCTGCCGACAACGGGGCTCAAATCTGCATAGTAAATGTCACCGCGTTTAATCATGAAAACTCCCTTCGGTTGTTTTAGTATTTAGTATTTAGTATTTAGCATCTAGCATTTAGAGTGTATGTTGTTCTTCGAAGCATTACATTCAACTAAATGCTAAACGCTATATGCTAAATGCTATCTCTAATCATCGCTTCCTCTGCCAGTTTCAAATTAATCTCGCCCATGCGCTCATATCCTTCAATCATTGATAGTTCTTTTTTTAAGTCTAAAAAACGCGCCACGCTCCTGCGAATCAACTCGCTCCGATTATTGCCTGTATTGCGCGATAATTCATCTAGTCTTGATAGCAAATCATTCGGAAAAACAGTTAAAATCTTTCTGCTTGCTTGCGGCATAGCAATTCCTCCCTACATATACTGCAATATATGCGAAAGGCGAATGGAAAATACTTCCATTTCTTAGAGATTAGTAAATGAGGAGCAGAAAAAATGTCGAATTTTGTCGAACATGAAATTTTTCTTCGAAAAATTTGTAGTGACTAGTGGCTAGTGTTTAGTGACTAGAATTTGATTAATAATTGACAGCGTATCCCCTTTTCTATAGTCTGATTTCGTAGAAGGGATTTTCTAGATGGGGTTAAGAACCATACTCAAAATAGGCGATGAAACGCTAACAAAGCCTTCGCGCGAGGCGAAAATTGATAGCAAATTATTTGAATTATTGGATGATTTGCGCGAAACGCTCGCTAAGGCTGATGGGCTTGGTTTGGCTGCGCCGCAGGTTGGCGTGCTGCGCCGTGCGGCGATTATTATCGATGAAAATAATGAAGTAATTGAGCTGATAAATCCCGTTTTGGTTAAGCAAGGCGGGCATATTATCGATGCCGAGGGCTGCCT
>WRBX01000004.1 GCA_009784335.1 Oscillospiraceae bacterium | reverse complement strand
ATCACACTGGCCGACATACCAAATCCCGCGAATGAACCGTCTCCACCTTCGCCCCAATTCCATCTAAGCCCCAAATTGGTAGATAAAACATTCTTAGGCGCGGCTACCGGCGCATCCACCCTCTGCCCAAATTTTGAAGGCTCAATAACCTTTGGCATTGTCTCCACCGCTTCCGTAGGCTTAGGCTGCTCGGTTGGTTTAATAAAAACTTGCGTAACTCCGCTTATTTCCAACGCGCAAAACCCAAGCCCCAATAATGCAACTATCGCCAGAATTAACCAAATTAGTGCCTTCTTATTATGTGCCATTTTACCTCCAAATTTCTAGCCACTAGCCACTAATCACTAGCCACTAAATAATCCCATTATTCAGCATTTCCATATACTGGCTTCTTGTAATAATAACCTGCCGTGGTTTTGTGCCTTCGAATGGACCGATAACTCCGAGTTTTTCCATTTGGTCGATAATCTTCGCCGCGCGCTGATAGCCGGCGCCCAAAAGCCGCTGATACATTGAAACCGAAGCCTGCCCGGCATCCAGCGCAATCTCAATCGCCCGCGCCAAATCTTTGTCGCGCTTGCCGTCATCCTCGCCGTCGTCATCCGCCTTGCCGCCCTTTTTGCCCGTCAGCTCATAACTATTAACCTCTGCCTGCACTTCATCATCATATTCATCATTAAATTGCTTAGCATATTTCACAATCTCGCGAATTTCCTTATCTGAAAGAAATGCGCCTTGCACCCTAAGCGGCTTATTTGCTCCAATCGGGTTATAGAGCATATCGCCAAAACCAATCAGTTTTTCAGCGCCATTGGTATCCAAAACCACCCGCGAATCCATTTGCGAGGAAACAGCGAAGGCAATTCGAGAGGGAATATTGGCCTTAATTAAGCCGGTAATAACATCAACTCGCGGGCTCTGGGTGGACACAATCAAATGCATCCCCGCACCGCGCGCAAGCTGCGACAACCTGCAAATCGAATCCTCAACATCGTTGGGCGCAACCATCATTAAATCGGCGAGCTCATCAATGATAATCACCACCTGCGGCAGCTTTTCCTCGCCTCTCTTCTCCATCTTAGCGTTATATCCGCGCAGATCGCGCACTTCATTTTCTGCAAAAATTTTGTATCGCTTGGTCATCTCCTTAACCGCCCAATTCAGCGCACCCGCCGCTTTATTGGCATCAGTCACCACCGGAATTAGAAGATGCGGAATGCCGTTATAGCCGATTAACTCCACTTGTTTTGGGTCAATCAAAATCAGCCGAACTTCTTCCGGAGTGGATTTGAAAAGAACGCTGGCGATAATTGTGTTGATGCAAACCGATTTGCCCGAGCCTGTTGCGCCGGCGACCAAAAGGTGCGGCATGCGCGCGATATCGCAAATAATAGGATGCCCGCCGATATCAAGCCCTAGTGCAAATGTCACCTTTGAATTAGAATTTTGGAACTCATGCGAACCGATAATTTCGGAACCATTCACAATCCTCGATACTTTATTTGGTATCTCAATTCCAATCGCATCCTTGCCTGGAATAGGTGCTTCAATTCGTACGCCTTTTGCTGCTAAATTTAATGCAATATCATCTGAAAGCCCCAATATTTTGCTGATTTTAACTCCTCTATCAGGCTTTAATTCATATCTCGTTACACTCGGCCCAAGGCTATAATCGGTGATTTTCGCGCCCACACCGAAGCTATCCAAGGTATCCAAAAGCTTCTTAGCAGTGCTTTCCAGCACCTTTTCCTGCTCGGAAATTTTTGAAATATCGGGTGGATTTAGCATAGAAAGCGGCGGCAGAATATATTCAATTTTCGGCTTCGCCTTTTCTATTTCTTTTTCCAACACTGCGACTTCCGCCTGCGGATTATATTCTGCCTGCCACGGCATGCTCTCGGGCACATAAGGCACCACCGTAGCAGTCACTTTCTTCGGCAAAACAGGCTCACTCATTTCCTTAACCTCAACCGCCCAATCCTTCTTTTTCTCCTTCTTGTTAAACAGCGGCAAGCGCTCCTCTTGCTCTCGGTTCATTTTTTTAAGCTTGTCCTTTTTACTTTTATCAATTTCTTCAGGTTCGATATATTCATATCGCTCGGCCATCCTCTCCCTGCGTTCTTTAATAAAACTAACGATATACTCAAACAAATCAACCCAGTTAATATTGTAAACGGTGGTAATCAAAATCGCCGCCAGTGCAAAAATAATTATTCCGGCGCCAATAGGCCACATAAATAGCACCAACGGCTTTGCAATCATCGCACCCAAAAATCCGCCGCCCTCGCCGGCTTGCGCTATTTCCACTATTGAATACACACTATAAGAATTCCATGCACAAGTGTGCCAGAATGCCGAAATCATAGCAAGCAATGCGATTAGCCATAAGTATTTCGGGGCATACATCCCCATGCTTTTTTTCCTGCCTATCACAATTCCAAGCCCGAGCAAAAATAGCGGATAAACATATGACGGCGTGCCGAATACCGTTAAAAAGCCTGTTCTAATCCCTTCACCAAACGGGCCTACCCAATTTGTCCACATCGCAAGGCAGCAAAGAGCGCCTATGCTAAATGCAATAATTGCAGAAACTCCGGAATTGCGGATGCTGCTCTCCTTCTTATATGCAGCAGAAGAAGGCGCTACCTTTCGGCTTGAACTTTTCGTAACAGTCCGCTTTGCCGGTGCTTTCTTTTTACTTGATTGACTAATTTTTCGTGCCATTTTTCTACCTCCGCAAATTCATTTGAATATTGTCGCCAACTACATTTTCTACATGAGAAATCGCCGCCGAATCAGTTGCAACCAAAAGCCGGTAAACCCCATTCACTTTCCTAAAATGTGTTGGCACATATTCCGCATTTTCTATTTTTACTTCATTATTTTTCTTAACAATATCAAGATTCACAATCATCCCGTATTGAGTTTTCGGCCGTTTCAAAAGGCTTTGATCCGCAAAAAAATTTCCCAGGCTATAAATCACAAGAGTGCCATCAATCCATTCTATCGGTTGCACGCAGTGCGAATGCCCACCAACAATTACATCCACGCCGCTTTCTGCCAAGTGCTTGGCAATCTCCCTTTGATGCTCGGTTGGCGCATCTTGATATTCCTTACCCCAATGTAAAAACACAATAACAGCCTCAGCACCGGCTTCTTTCAGCTTGTCCACTCTCTCGCATAGAGCATATGGATAATCAAACGAATTTTGTCCAAATTGCTGCATAGCAAAATTGACTTTATCGCCGATGATAACTCCCAGATAATTATCAAGCGCCGTGGCAGCAAACATTCCTACCTTAATTCCATTCACTTCTTTAATATAAGATTCTTCAAATTCCTCGCTTGATGTAAATGTGCCCAAAGGCTCCATGCCGGCGGAAATAATATTCTCCCGAGTCTTTACAAGCCCCTGCCATCCCTTATCAAATGCATGATTATTTGCGGTTGTTATTATATTAAATCCGAGCTGACGAATAGTATCTAAAATCTCGCGCGGTGCATTAAATCTAGGATATGGTGAAATCCCGCTATTATCTCCATTTGCATCTATCGTGCCATCTATATTGCAAACTGCAATGTCGGCATTTATAACTCCATCCATTTCAGAAATAAAAGGAGTGAAATCATATATATTCGCCCCGGTTTTGGCTGCTTTATAAATTAAGCTGTTAATCAGAAAATCACCCGCGAAAGAGCATGAAACTCTGCATTCCTCTTCATTATGTGCCTCCGCCGGAGACATTACAGGTATGATAGTCGCCGAATTTGCAAATAGGATAAGAGTAAATGTAATAGCAAACATAGAAAATAAACCCATAATGTACAGCGACAAAATGCCATAGTTAATTTTGTATGTATGTTGTCTAATCATGCTTAGCCCTCTACCTTAATTAAAACTTAAAAAAGCTCGATAATGCTTGGTGATAATTCCATGCATTAAGCCCACCTGATGGATGACGAACTTTATATACTGTTACTTTTTTGCCAATATCGTAGATAAAAGTAGGAATTTCAAGATTATCATGTTTAACAGTCTTTCCATATTTAGCTTTATTTCCATTAATCTCCCAAGGCAAATGTGCCCAAACTTCATTACCTAACGCAAGGATTATATCAGGCTGAAGTTTATTAACCAATTCTTCAAAAACTTCCTTAGAGTTTTTCCACATATCAGCCTTAGGCCTTTTGCGAGGAGTGTTGCTTACTATTTCTTGTACAAAATTCGCAAAAGCTATGCGGCTATATTTTTCAGCTCTATTCTCGTCATTGCCAAAGATAACTTTAATGATGCCACTATAAAAATTCCACCAACGCCCCTTATATCGCCATTCAATATAATCACTCACTACATTTCGTGTAAGTTGTTCATCTATTTTTGTATTCTCATCTTTTATATAATGACTCTCGCCCAATACAAATATTTTGCACTTTATATCGTCATCCCAATATTTTTCTCCGTGAAAAGGCAAAAATTTTATGACTTCCGAAAAAACAATATCTTTCAAATCCATCTCCGTGTGCTAAAAAATAATTGCAACCAATCCCATCGCAAAACAATACCACGCCAAATAAGATAGTTTCCCCTTGCTAACAAGATTAATAAGCCACTTAATTGCTATTATTCCAACTAATGCCGCTGTTATCGTCCCGGCAAGTGCTTGCCAGCCGAAAGTCGAAACCACTCCACCACTCATATCATCCAAGCTCAGAGCTGTTGCACCCAAAATCGCAATCATTGAAAGCAAAAACGAAAATCGCACAGCAAATTCTTTTGATAAGCCCATGGCACAGCCTGCAAAAATTGTCGTGCCTGACCTCGATAATCCGGGAATAACCGCAATCAATTGCGACACTCCAACCACCAAAGCATCCCTAAACTTTGACTCTTTTAAGCCCTTATTGTTGCTCTTAATCTTGCTGGTGAGCAGCAAAATCACACCTGTCATCAGTAGCATAATTCCCACTAGCCACAGCGGAAAATGATGCAAATACTTCTCAAAGAACGCCGCAATCACAAGTGGCACAGCCGCAATTATCAGCATAATCGTCATTTTTCGATACTCGCTTTTCTCTAAATTCAGCTTGCCGGTTGTCACCAAATCAAACAGCATTTTAAAAAATGCGATTATCAAGCCCAAAACATCTTTCCAAAAAATAAACAGCACTGAAACTAAAGTTCCAATATGCAGCAGCACATCAAAAGCGAGATAGCTTGTTCCTTCGGTATCCAGCCCCAGCCAGTTTTGGAAAATAATCAAATGACCGGAGCTTGAAATTGGTAAAAACTCTGCCGCACCCTGCACAATTCCAAGTATTATTGCCTCTATAAAATTCATTATAATCACCTATGTAAGTCTATTTTTATTTATCTTAAAATATCTCTAAAATACTTTGAAATCGGTCTTAATCCTGGATTATCAATGTAAAATTTCTTTTTTGAAATAGGCATCCTTGCTATATTTGCAATTTCATAGACATCTTGTGCCACGCCAGCCAAATGTCCGCTCCAAACAGGCTCAGAAATCAATGCTTCATTATGTAAATTCAAAATATAGTTTTGTTGCTGTTTTGTGAACTGCGAAAACATCTTTCTCAGCGAAGATTCACTATTATATTCGCGAAGCACATTCGCAAACTCACGCCAAAAACCTCTTTCATTCTCGTTAAAATCCGGGAAAACTTTATTCCAAAATTCAATTGGCCAAGGCTCAAACAAAAAAGTTCTCTTACCAAATGGCTCTTTTCTAGCATAATAATAATCGTCAATATCAATAAACCTATAATAAAACTTAACTTTTCCCATTATCCCATTTGGCAAATAGTCCGGATTGTTTCTGTATTTTGCACTGGAAGGTACAAAAGACTTTTTAAGAGAATTATAATGAAAATCTCCATCGGCAGGATCCTGATATAAATATTTCTCAATCTTTTTCATAACTTCCTCCAAATTAAACTAATTCAAAAACTTTATCCAATGCCTCTTGCAATTTGCTTGCATCCGGGGCTCCGGCTTGCGCAAATGTTGGCTTGCCACCACCGCGACCACCGCAAATTTCCGCTATTTCGCGAATTATATTTCCTGCATGAGCGCCTTTTTCAACTGCTGAATCAGTTGCCGCGACAACAAACTTAATTTCTTCTTTATCCGCACCACCAACGGCCACAACACTTGTCAAGTTTTTAACCTTTACACTATCTGCTACTTGTTCTAACGCATTAACATCACTTGTTTCAAGTTTTACTATACTAACCATAATTCCGTTAACTTCTTTCGTAATTTCTTGTGGCACAGAAAAACTTGAACTTTTCAACCTTTTCATTTCTTTTTGCAATTCTTTTATCTCGTTTTGCAAGTGTAAAGTCTTTTCACTTGCCTCTGTTTTTATCCCAGTAATAATGCCTAAAATTCCAAGCCCAACGCTCGCATCAATTCTTCTAACCCCTGCCGCCGAGCCGCTCTCTCCATTAATATGAAATAAACCAATTTTCCCTGTGTTACTTACATGTTTGCCACCGCAAAACTCAATGGAATCAGCAAGTTTAACAACACGAACCTCTGCGCCATACTTCTCGCCAAAAAGTGCCATCGCACCCATCCCCTTGGCTTCATTTAAGGTCATAACTCTAATATCAGAAGGCGTAGCCATTAATATGTTCCTGTTAACCTCTTCTTCCACTTCTCTTAATTGCTCAGCTGTCATCGCCTCAAAATGCGAAAAATCAAATCTGAGCCTATCTTCTCCCACAAACGAACCCTTTTGAAAAACATGATCGCCCAAAACTTTTCGAAGCGCCGCCTGCAACAAATGAGTCGCCGAATGTGCTCTTGATTCCGCCTCATTCTCCTCTTTTTTCTCCCCCTGCCCTACCTCTGCATCCCAAGAACTATCATTCCCGCGCGCCGCCCTCGCCCGCTCCCGCTGCTCATTCATCAGCTTATTAAACCCTTCTTCATCCGCTAAAATCCCCGCTTCCGCCAAGATTTCTTTGGTTAAATCGAATGGAAAACCATAAGTATCATAAAGGTTGAAAACATTCTGCGCTGTCGCAATCCTCTTAGTAATAAACCCCTTCAAAATCTCCATTCCCTGCTCTATTGTCTGGCTAAACCGCTCTTCTTCCAGGCCAATAATCTTCAATATATATGTTTCTTTTTCGGCAAGCTCCGGATATGCATCCTTATTATATTCAATCACAACCCTCGCAATATCCGCCAAAAATGCGCCATCAATGCCCAAGAGGCGCCCATGCCGAGCCGCACGCCGCAGCAGCCGCCGCAGAACATACCCTCGCCCCTCGTTCGAAGGCGCCACCCCATCGCCTATCATGAAAACTGTCCCGCGAATGTGGTCGGCAATCACCCGAAGCGAAACATCAAATTTATCATTCTTTTTATACCCAATCCCCGCTTTTGCCGCCACCGCATCCAAAATCGCCCGCACTGTATCAATTTCAAATAAATTATCCACGCCCTGGCATATCGCCGCCAAGCGCTCCAGCCCCATCCCTGTGTCAATATTTGGCTTTGGTAGCGGCGCATAATTCCCTTTATCATCCTTATCGAATTGCGTGAAAACTAAATTCCAAAACTCAACAAACCTATCGCAATCACACCCGGGCGCGCAGGTTTCCTCGCCGCAAGACTCGCTCTCGCCCCTATCATAATAAATCTCGCTGCACGGCCCGCATGGCCCCACCCCATGCTCCCAAAAATTATCGGCCTTGCCAAGCCGCACAATGCGCTCAGCCGGCACCCCCACATGCGAAATCCAAATCTCCTCGGCTTCATCGTCCTCCAAATAAACCGAAACATACAGCCTATCCTGGGGAATTTCAAGCGTTTCGGTCACGAATTCCCAAGCCCATTTGCACGCATCTTTCTTGAAATAATCGCCAAACGAAAAATTGCCAAGCATTTCGAAAAAGGTGGCATGGCGCGAAGTTTTGCCCACCCTATCAATATCCGGCGTGCGAATGCACTTTTGGCACGATGCCGCGCGTTTTGCCGGTGGCGCTATCGCACCCGTGAAATATGGCTTCAGCGGCGCCATTCCCGAGTTAATCAAAAGAAGCGACGGATCGCTCTCCGGCACAAGCGAGCCGCTCGCCAGCCTTAAATGCCCCCGCTCCTCAAAAAATTTCAAAAACATTTCTCTTAGCTCATTAACTGTTCTAAATTTCATTACAATTCTCACCTAAAATCATATTATCATTTCCGCTTTTATTGTCAATCTTTAAAATTTTTACAAAATTTTACAAAATCTTAACATAACTGCGGTTTTTCCTATTGACTTTCATTCAATTATATGTTAACTTACAATTAGAAGGTGAGGAAAATGCCTGATTTTTTCAAGAAAGCAAAGAAAAAAGCTTCGCAAATTTATAACAAAGCAAAAGGGTATCTAAAAATAGGTACTGTAGCTTTGCTATTGAATGGGGATTCCTCACTACCTCAAGCTGAAAATCAAATATCAAATGATAAAGCAAGGATAGAAGTTTCGCATGAAAGCTTGCAGGAGTTAAAAACACAAGATAAAAACAATACCGTTGTTTTTTTGGCAAATACTATTGGTGGGAATACAGATAGTTTAAAGAATGTTTTTAGTAATAAGTTTGACAGATATGTTGGAACATATAAGAGTGAGACGCAAGATTTTAGAGGATACGGTGCAATGGCTGCCTATCATCTTTCTTCAAACACACTATACTTTTTTGGCGACTCTATTCCATCGCGCGACACAAGAAGTCATGAAATATTTCATGCTATGAGCAAAAGTAATAATTGGGAAATAGACCGCAATAATGGGTTTGCTGTTGACAAAGGTTCATTAGCATTAGATGAAGGCTTTACGGAATATCTCTCAAATCTTGAAAGTCTTCCAAATGGTAATAAAAAAACTTCTTATTCAGAAGCAGTTTCAGTAGTAACATTTTTAGGTGAATTTGCAGGTCTTGATAAAATGACGCAAGCTTACCTTAATTCAGATATTAATATGCTATATAAAAGTTATGAGCAAAATACAGGAAGTAAAGAATTATCAAATATTATAACTCTAATGGATGAAAACTTAGATGACAGTATGACACTTCAAGGCCTAATAAAAGCAAGTCCTGTTGAACTACAAGAATGTGAAGGTCTTTCGAATATCACAAATAAAGCAAAAGAATTGCTTTCAAAGAAAGAACTAGAGATAAAAGGATATGGAAAAGGCCTAGTTCAGTTGGATGCAGAAAGAGATAGCTTAATATGGAGTGCAAGAGATAAATTCGGTTCAGCTTTCCTAGATGATGCAGAAATTCAAAAGCTAAAGAAAAGTGACCGCATAGAATACAAAAAATTTATAGAAAAATATGACAAACTGGGCAAAGATATTGATGAATTTCTCACAAAAGAAAGAGAAAAATATATTCTTGAAGATATAATTCAAACTGCCGATGATTATTCTAAATCAAAGACAAAAGTTGCAGATGCCATTGATAAAGAAATTAAAGGAATGGCGGAGCGAGCAAAAACACCCGAACAAAAGAAAGAGTTAACAAAGAAATTAGAAAATGTCAAAAAGAATTTGCAAAAATATAATGCGGAATATAACAAGGAGTTATTAAATGTAGTTGACAAAAATTTGAACGCATTACAAATAAACAAAACACCAATTCGCTCAACACTTTCAAATATCCGTGAAAACAAAAGCCCGACAAATAATCCCGTTGTCAAGCAACGAATAAGCGAAGTTTCTCGAGGTTTTACTGGTCCTTAATCAGATTTCAATCCTTAAAACATTAATAATTTCCAAAAATTGTTTTGCTGAAAGATTAATCGGCAAGCCATTTTTTTTGCATATTTCTTGGCGCTTTTTCTTGCTATCGGCCTTGCCGGCAAGGCCGAGCTCAAAAAGCTTTTGGCCCGTAATCTCATTGTAGGGGCGCCCATTGGGCGTCCGTGAATTTTGCTTTTCGGTTTCTTTCGGAAGGCCATTGGTCGCCCCTACAAGAATCTCCTTCAAAACCTCTATATCCATCCCCTCAACGCCCAGTTTTCCTTCTTTACTCGCGCTCGCTTTCCGCCGCTCTTTGCCATAAACTTCGGGAATATAGAGGTTCGTAATCTTGGCGCCCTCCCCCGCAATGCTCTTGATATGATTTCGCAGCCGATTCCCCGCAGAATCCGAATCCATCAGCACAATTATCCCGGCCTCACTCGCAAGCCTGCGAATCACCGCTCGTTTCGCCTCATTTTTATAAATATCGAACCCGTCAATCGAAATAACGCTGCTCGCCACAATTTCCCGCAAGCGCGCCTTATCATATTTACCCTCAACAATTATTGTTTGTGAAAAACTCAACATTTGACAAATCACCTAAAAGCAGTATATAGTTTTTTTAGTCGAAAGGCAATTATTTGTAGGGGCGCGATTCATTGCGCCCGCGACATCGAAGAAAACACCTCAAAGGAGTGATAAAATGGCAAATAAACCAAAAAAAGCAGTGATTAAAATCAGCACTTTTGTGGATAGCACAACGCGCATAGAAGGCGATGTTTTCTCAGAAAACAACCTAAAAATCGATGGCACAATTAATGGAAATCTCGAATCAAAAAATGATATTGTGGTGAGCGAAACCGGCGTGGTGAACGGCAATATTTATGCTAACGCTGTTGTTGTGAATGGCGTTGTGGCCGGAAATATCACCACAATCGATACTGTAACCCTCGCGCCTTCCGGGCGGATAGAGGGCGATGTGGAGGCGCTTGGCCTTATCGCCGATATCGGCTCGAACTTCCATGGCCGCTGCAAAGTGACTAAAATCGAAGAACCCGAAGGGGCAAAATTTGAGATTAAGGTTGAATCTCCACCTAATGAGATTAAAGAAGAAAAAGACGAACAAGCAGTAACCAGCGAACTCCTCGCACAAGTTGCGAATGAAATCGCAGGATAAAATTACATATATAAAAAGTGCACTTTGTAAAAATAAAGTGCATTTTTAACTATTTTTCAATTTTTCAAGCTCTTCAATAAAACTATCAACATCTTTAAAATCCTTATAAACCGAAACGAAGCGGACATAGGCAACAGGATCCAGCTTTTTTAGCTCGCGCATTGCAAGCTGGCCGATTTTTTTCACGCTAACTTCATTAAGCCCGCTCTGCATCATCATATTTTCAACATTATCAACAATTCGTTCGATATCGGTTATCTGCACCGGACGCTTTCGGCAAGCATGCAGCAGCCCGCGCATTAACTTTTGCCTATCAAATTCCTGAATTGTGCCATCTTTTTTTATTACAAAAAGGGTTATATCTCCCATTTTTTCATATGTAGTCCATCTTTTCTCGCATGATGAGCATTCGCGCCGCCGACGAATTGCTCCCTCGGCATCGCGTGAATCTACAACTTTATCTTCCTCACATCCACAATAAGGGCATTTCATTTATCATCCACCTCTTTCGTAGGACGCGCCCGGGTAGCGCCCGCCGCTTTTCGCAGCAAAGCCACTTCCTGCGTCAATTCCCGAATTTGCTCCACATTTTTAGAGATTGTAACCGTCAGTGCAAACAAAATCAAAAGCACAAATGCAAACACTGCAACAATAACTGCATTGATCGGCGTCTCAATTCGAAGAACATTTGCAAGCCACATTGAAATTTTATCAAACATTGCTAAAACTATTAAAACTATGCTTGCGAAAAACCAAACAAGAGTATATTTCAGCAGTAGTTTTTTATTAACTATCATTCTAATGACATATGCGAAAAAAATCAAAGTAAAAACTAGCAAAACTATCTTCAGGTGCAAATTAATGATCATAACATTTCCTTTCTATTTAGCCTTCTGTGAATTGGAATTTTGATGAAATTGTTGCTTTTCCCGCAAGTGAGCCCGATGCGAATAATACAAATAGTATATGAGCGGCGGGCGAGTGAGGACAAAAGCCAATTTCGCAAAATTGCTTTCACAGATCATATTTTTTCTCCCATCGTAAATAAGCAAGCTAAACTAACTTTTATCATATAATAAATAGATTTAATAAAAGTTATCGACGAAGCACCGCTTGCGCGCTCGCGCATAACAACACTAACCTCGCTGATTTTATACTTATTTCTAGCCAATAAGCAAATAGTTTCAGGCTCAGGATAGTCCATCGGATAGTCATTTGCAAAAATCTCTATGACTTTTTTATTAACAGCTCTAAAGCCTGAAGTGGCATCTGTTATTTTTTTACCGGTTAGCATCTTGATTAAGAAAGTAAAAAACTTAATTCCAAAACGCCGCATAGCACTAGATTGAAATCCTTCTTTTGCAAGGTATCTAGAACCAATCACCACATCATTTTCGGCTATTTTTTCGAGTAGTTTCGGAATCTCAGCCGCCACATGCTGCCCATCGCCATCGAATTGAATCGCCACATCATAGCCGTTTTCATGAGCATATTTGTAGCCTGTCTGCATCGCTCCGCCAATTCCAAGATTATTGGCAAGGCTCACAAAATTAAGCTTATTATCAATGCACACCTGCGCTGTTCTATCTTGCGAACAGTCATTAACAACCAAATAGTCATAGCCTTGTAACTCTCGCACAGTTTCCGCAATCGCTTTTTCTTCATTAAATGCAGGCAAAATCATCAAAATCTTCATAAAAATATTTTACACTAAAACAAAAAAATAAGTCAATAAAAATGAGCCCCGCTTTTGCAGAGCTCATCGACTTATAAAATCTATCTTAGTTTAGTCCACTTTTCTTTGCCATTTTCTCTTATAAAATCATGACCATTCATTGCTTCCAAAATATCATTGAAAGCCCAATGCCCCGGAACATCCGGTAGAATTAGCATGTTAGTTCTATCGAAATTTTCATCGAATTCGCGCTCGAGCATTCTATTAACCAGCGTTACAACCTCGGCGCGCGTGATTTTATTCAGCGGATAGAAAGCGCCATTTCCATATCCCTTCACCCATCCTTTTGCCGCGGCACTGATAATTGCATCATGCGCCCAATAGTTGCTAGGAACATCGTTAAATGAAACACTATTTGAAGTTGAAAGCGATGCAAATCTTGATGCAAGCGCCGCAAATTCAGCGCGGTTAATAGCTTCGGTAGGGTTGAAATAAGCACCATCATAACCGGTGATTATCCCAAGCCCCGCCAAATATTCAATCTCTTTTGCAAACCAAGTGTCTCTCGGCACATCGCTGAAAATCCCCTTAGCTTCGAAGGAAATATCCATCTGCTCTTTCATAAGCCTCGCAAACATCACCGCCGCCTGCGCCCTGTTCATATTAGCTTCGGGCTTAAATTCGCCATCATCATAACCTTTCATATAGGCAAAATGATCATCTTTTATCAGCAAATCAACCGGCAAAATGTTGAAGTAAATCCTAGATGTTCCCGTGTGATTTCCAATGAAAGTTACAATGCAAACCGCCAGCCCCACTTCGATATTGTTATCCCAATCGAGCGTATAATCCTCTCCTTCAATCAAAACTGTGCCATCGTTCATTGTGATATAAGGTTTCGGTGTGTGCGGCTTACCATTGTAATACCTATCACCGAGATCTGATAAACCAATTGTTCCCACACCATCCACTATAATCGGCGGACGAGTTGGTGTTGGCGTAGCCGTTGGACCATTAGGATTTGCCGAAGGGTTCGGTGTTGTTCCGATCGGTGTAGGCATCAGCGTTGGCAGCGGAGTCGATGTTGTATGCCCCCAATCAATCGGGGTTGGAACCGCTGTGGGGGCCGGTGTTGTTACCGGCGGTCTTTCGGTCGGCCCAGCTGTAGGCGCCGGTGTGCTCTCCGGCTTCATAGTTGGCTCGGCCGTAGGTTCAAGCGTTGGCAACAGCGTTGAAGTTTCAGTTGGTTCCAATGTTGGCTCTATTGTTGGTTCTGGTGTAGCTTCTTGCGTTGGCTTTAAAGTTGGCTCAATAGTCGGCATTAGCGTTGGATTTTCAGTAGGCGCAATTGTTGGTATTACTGTGGGTATTAATGTTGGATTTGCCGTTGATGCCGCAGTGGGAATCGCTGATGGATTCGATGTGGGCAACAATGTCGGTATCCCCGTTGGGTTTGATGTAGGTGATGATGTAGGTATTAATGTTGGGCTTGCCGTAGGTAATAATGTTGGTATCAAAGTCGGCAGATTTGTAGGATTTGCTGTTGGCGTGCTTGTTGGCGCTGTTGTAGGATTCGCTGTCGGCATCTGCGTTGGCTCGGCTGTAGGCGGCACCTCTGTAGGCTCTATCGTAGGATAAGGCGTCGGTGGATTGGCATCAACATAATTAATATCATAATTATTGTATGCATATGTGAACGGCTCCACATAGTAAGACCTAGTAGGCGTAAGAATCTTAACCGTATGCAAATCAATACCGGCTTGATCGGTTAAGAAAAATGGAGCTCTAGCAGTATTTCCGGCAAAAATCACACCTTCATCAGCAAAAACTCTATCTAAACTAACTGTAAAAATTCCACCGCCATCCCAAGTTGCCTCATTATTTGTGACTTTAGAGCTATCATATAAGTTAATCTCGCCAAAAAATCTAATATAGTTTGATATTCCGCCACCATTGCGTGATTTATTACCAGTAACAGATGCATCATCATACATATTAATAACAGCGGTACTGTCGTTATAGAAATTCACACCACCACCTGTTTGACTGGCTGTGTTATTTAAAATAGATGCGTTATCATACATATTAAGAGTGCCGGAAGCCATCTTTATGCCGCCGCCCATGGCAGACGAGTTTTCATAAATTAATGCATTGTTATACATATTTATATCGTCTCTCCAGTTATAAACACCACCGCCATAACCATTTGCTTCATTATTAGAAATCACAACTTCATCGTATATATTAAGTGTTCCGCTGAGTTTATATATAGCTGCACCTTGATATGAATCGCCGCGATTATTTGCGATTTTAAAATTACCACATAGATTAAGTTCACTTTGCGAATTCACAGTTAATAAAACTCCGCCAACTTCACGATAGCAGTTATAAATGTTAGGAAAGCCCGGCATTGTGTTTTCTCCTGCCAAAGTAAGCTTTGCACCTGAGATAACACCATTGATGCCATTATCAATTCCCCCACCAATATCCGGACGGTTTCCTTGTAATTGCACATCGATAAAAGTAAGTTTTATGACTGATGTTGCTCCTACTGTCGCCAAATGCCGCATGCCCGGTGCAGAAATAATATAAGCCCCTTGGCCTTCATTTGCTGATTTTAATGTGACTGTCCGAGTTTTTCTAATCTCTATCACATCTGAAAGTTGAAGCTCTCCGTCGATTTCAATAATATCGACTGAGGTATCATTTAATAATGACGCCAATTCTTCGTGATTGGTGGCAAGTGCCACAACATCTGCTGCCTGCACTTCTTCGTTTTGCGGTGCAAAGGTGAAACCAAATATAAGTGCCACCGAGATTATCGCTGAGATAATCCTTTTACTGATTGTATTTTTTTTCATTAAAAAATCCCCCTTGATTTATTTAATTATATGCCCGAAAAAATCCTATAATTTTCAAAGCTAAAACATGGTATCACAATAATATATAAAAAGCAAGCTTTTGCAATATTTTTTTTGCACAAAAAAAGGACGGCCGATGGCCGCCCCTTATTGTAGCGTGAATTAGGCTAATTCTACTACTGCGCCGACTTCCTCAAATTGCTTTTTCATTGCTTCCGCTTCTTCTTTAGCAACGGCTTCTTTAATTGTTTTAGGTGCGCCGTCTACCAATGCTTTTGCTTCAGCAAGGCCAAGGCCGGTTACTTCGCGAACTGCT
>WRBX01000003.1 GCA_009784335.1 Oscillospiraceae bacterium | reverse complement strand
TGCGCCTCCACCAATTTCTCCTCATCCTGCAGCTGCTGCAATCTCTCCGCCAATTCCTCCTCAATCCCAAATATCGCCTTATTCATCTTCTCAGGCGTGGTCACATAATGCGAATTCGGGAAAACTATCGCATGTTCTCTCGCGCCAATCACGTTCCCGGTCACCACGTGTATCTCAGAAATCTTCTCAATCTCATCCCCAAAAAACTCTAATCTAAGCGCCTGCTCCGCCTTATTGGCAGGGAAAATCTCAACCACGTCGCCCCTCACCCTAAATTTCCCGCGAGTCAGCGCCATATCATTCCGCTGATATTGCATCTCCACCAACTTCTCAATCACGCCATCACGCCCTAGGCTGTCATTCCCCACCCTCATCGAAAGCGTAAGATTCTTGTAATCATCAGGGTCACCCAAACCATAAATGCACGAGACGCTCGCCACCACAATCACGTCTTTCCGCTCCAAAAGCGAGCTCGTCGCGCTATGCCGCAGCTTATCAATCTCCTCATTTATGGCCGAATCCTTCTCGATAAACGTATCCGTCGCCGGAATGTAAGCCTCCGGCTGATAATAATCATAGTAGCTCACGAAATACTCAACCGCATTATTGGGGAAAAACTCCTTGAATTCCGAGCATAACTGCGCCGCCAAAGTTTTATTATGCGCCAGCACTAAAGTTGGTTTTTGCACTTTTTCGATGACATTTGCTATGGTGAATGTCTTGCCTGAGCCGGTAACACCAAGCAGAGTTTGATGCTTGCGCCCGCCAATAATCCCCTGAGCAAGCCCATAAATCGCCCCCGGCTGATCTCCCGTCGGCTTAAAATCTGAAACTAATTGAAATTTATTTTTTTCCATAATACAGTTATAATGTTTGCAAAAAGAAATGTCAATTCCGCTTGACATCCCCGCGCCGCTTCATATATATAATAGTTAGACTTTTCAAAAGGAGCATAAATTTATGGATGAATTTGCAAACATCGGCTTTATGCCTGCGGATATCTTATTGCCGAAGATGGGTGATATCACTAAATGGAGTGTGGTTGCTTGCGATCAATACACATCTCAGCCGGAATATTGGCAAGAAGTGGCGCGGATTACCGACGGCGAGATTTCTACTCTGGATATTATTTTTCCCGAAGTTTACCTTGAAAATGGCGATGAAAAGGCGACAATCGAAAAAATCAACAGCAAGATGCAGGAATACATAAACAATGATATTTTCCAGAAGCACGAGGATTCGTTTGTTTATGTTGAAAGAACCTTTCCCAATGGCAAAAAGCGCTGCGGAATCGTGGGCGCCATTGATTTGGAATCGTATGATTATAGCGATAATGCCAAATCTGCCATTCGCGCCACCGAGAAAACTGTGGTAGAGCGGCTGCCGGCGCGGGTGGATATCCGTTGCAATGCACCGCTGGAATTGCCGCATGTTATGCTCCTGGTGGATGACCCTGCCGATAGCGTGATTGCGCCGCTTCGTGAAAATAGTGAAAAATATGAGTTGCTTTATGATTTTGAGCTGATGCAAAATGGCGGGCATATTAAGGGTTATCTAATTCCACGAGAGCAAGCGGGCGGGATTGCAGATGCGCTTGATGCAATTCAAAATGACAATGAATTTTTATTCGCCGTTGGTGATGGAAATCACTCGCTTGCCGCCGCAAAAAATATTTGGGAGAGCGCAAAAAAGAATTTATCGGAGCTAGAATTTGAAACGCATCCTGCTCGATTCGCTTTGGTTGAAGTTTGTAATATCCACGAAGATTCGCTGGAATTCGAGCCAATTCATAGAATCGTGTTTGATTGCGAGCCGCAAGAAGTTATTGATGGGCTGAAAAAATATTTGGCGGGCAAAGAAAAAGCGCAGAAAATCTCATTCGTGCATGCCGGCGGCGAAGGCGAAATCGAATTTCCAAGCGGTTATCCGCTGGCACTTTTGCAAAATTATTTAGATGATAATGATCACAAAATTGATTATATTCATGGCGACGATGTGGCGCGCGAGCTGGCGAAAAAGTCGAATCATCTCGCATTTCTGCTGCCGCCTATGAGCAAAGACCAGTTATTTTCCGATGTTGCTACAAGCGGCGCCCTCCTTCGCAAAACCTTTTCAATCGGCGAGGCCCACGAAAAAAGATTTTATTTAGAATGTAGGAAAATTAAGTAAAAAATGTCATTGCGAGCACAAGCGAAGCAATCCAGCGACTTTGAAAACGAAGTAAGTCACTGGATTGCCGCGTCCTGCCGCGCTTCGCTCGCAGTCCTCGCAATGACAATGAAGGGCGAGAAGCGTACCATATTGCCTCGTTGTGTAATGGTAGCACAGCAGACTCTGACTCTGCTTGTCTAGGTTCGAGTCCTAGCGAGGCAACCATCCCTTGGACAAGAGCATTTTTGCAGAGCAAAGCGAAAGCAAAAAATGCCTTGGGCAAGAGGAGTTCTTTGAGGAGAGCGTTTCAACAACGGTTTTTGTTGTTGGAGAAACGCCGACGATTAAGAACATCAATAAATTGAACATTTTGGGAGCGAAGGTGAACAATAAATCGCAAAAAGTGAACTAATTAAAATACCGAAAAGAATTATTACGACTCGGGGTATTGGCGCAGCTGGGAGCGCGCAACACTGGCAGTGTTGAGGTCGGGGGTTCGATCCCCCCATACTCCACCAAACATAAAAAACTGCATAAATCAGTGCAGTTTTTTTGTGATAACATTCAAAAAATCAAAACGGCCTAACGGCTCTTGCGATATTTACTGATGTGCCTTCGAAAAGCTTTGGATTATTTGATGCTGTCCACTCTTTGTAGTTTTGCGGAATACCATTTTCAATTTCGGCTTTCGAGGCTATTATTTTTTTTAGTTCGGCTGTTATTTCTTTATGGCGCGAGAGGTTTAGTATGGTGTTCCAAGATAGGTTGGCTCCCATTGTTTGGCATAATACGGATAGCAAACCGGGCGCATCTATGCTTTGCGATATTGCATTTTCTAAATAGGGCAGGCTACCATCTGCTTTTGCCTTTGCAAATATTTCTTTTATGGTTTTGCCGAGCTCGCTGCTTCGCTCGTTATATTTTTTAAAAATTTTCTCTAAATGGTCTGCCGCTTTTGTGTTGAATTTTACATTGCCAAAATCCAGCCTGGTAAAATCATAATATGTAGCGCCGTTTGAATATTCTTTTTGATAGGCCTCTGAATAAAAGCCTATTTCGCGCTTGGACGGAGTGTAGAAGGTTGGTAAGTTTTGCGCAATTGCCGAAGTGCTGAGCAGCATAGAAAAGCCTGCTAATATAGATTTAATTGAGTTTCTCAATATCATACCCCTTTAGCCTATCTGATAAACGGTTTTGCCACGACGGTGTCGCACATCACTTTCTCAAGCCGAAGTCTTGTGTTTATTTCCATTTTGTGTCTTAGGATATTTTCAGTTATAGTTTCGAATTTCATACTAAAACCATGGGTGTATTCTTGCCTGGTCTCTGTGCGCCAACTTTTGTAAAATCCATCTCCGCTTATTTGTGAGTTCCCCAGTGAAATTGAAAATTGGTCTTTAGGTGAAATTCCTCGCACCGTGAATAAATAATTATAATCTTTTACATCGGGATTATAGAAGCTTTGACGATAGCTTATATAATATAACGGATATTCTTCTTCTTTTTTTCTTTTCCAGCTTACTGTTTCCGCTTCACTGTTTTCAATATGTTTCGTAGGTGTCTCTCGATAACTGAAACCTTTATCAAAATGCAACTTGAAAATATTAACTCTGCCCTTTGTTTTTTCGTAAATGTCAATATCATATAAACCTGTGCGTGTATCTTTGCTCAAAACATAACCTACTTCACCCACTTCAAGCCCGTCATATTCGAAAGCAATAAATCGTGATGAATATATGTAATTCAAATCAATTTCAGATGTTTGGACGAGTTTTATTTGTTCCGGTGTTCGTTGCATTGGACCTTTGCAAGGAGTGGGCGATAAAAATAAACCGGCTGCTAAAGTTGTAACTGCTAATTTAAATTTTCTCATCGCATATCCTATCAAACCCTGTATATTTCACTAAACATTCCGGGATTTTTATGCTGCCGTCGGCCTGCTGATGCTGCTCTAGAAGTGCAGGAAAAATACGGCTGGTGGCAAGGCCGGATGCGTTAAGGGTGTGCAGGAAGCGATTTTCTTTGGTATCTTTATCTTTGAAACGAGCGCCGCCGCGGCGCGCTTGGTAATCGCCGGCATTGGAAGCCGAGCTGACTTCCTTATAAATCTGCATGCTGGGAATCCACACTTCGACATCGTAGGTAGAAGCCATTGACCAGCTGCAATCCTCGGCAGCAAGCCGAGAAACGCGATAGTGAAGGCCCAGCCCTTGCACCAATTTCTCAGCCTTTTCAAGCATTTTTTTATGCTCTGCCTCCGAATTATCAGGGTGCGCAAATTGCACCAATTCAACTTTATTGAATTGAGGGCCGCGAATCATGCCGCGCTCATCAGCATGCCCGCCGCCGGCTTCTTTGCGATAGCATGGCGTGAACGCAAAATATTTTTTTGGCAAATCTTTTTCGTTTAGAATTTCATTGTTATGTAGATTAACAAGCGCTGTTTCTGCTGTTGGCAATAAAAACTTGCCCTTGCCTTCAAGATGAAAAACATCATCAGCAAACTTTGGAAATTGCCCGGCAACAGTGCCGCAAGTCTCATTCAAAACATGCGGAATCAGCATCATTTCCCATCTGTCAGCCAAGTGGCTTTCGATGAAATAATTCAGTAGAGCCCATTCCAAACGAGCACCCCTATCGGTATAAATCCAATTGCCCGAACCGCCGATTTTGGCGCCCTTTTCATAATCAATTAGTCCGTGCATTTGGCAAAGCTCGATATGATTTTTGGGCTTAAAAACAAAATTCGGCTTGGCGCCAAAGTGAGAAATAATCTCATTATTTTCTTTGCCGCCTGCCGGGGTATCATCAGTCGAAGGGTTGGGAAGGGCGATTAAAATTTCTTTGTTTTTTTCTTCCAAAATATTTATTTCATTTTCGATTTTCGCAATTTTATCATTGACATTATTTACTTTTTCTTTGATTTCATCAGCATTTTCCCCCTTTTGAATAGCCGCGCCGATTTCTTTACTTAAAATATTTCTTTTATTTCGCAATTCCCCCGCCTCATGCAATAAAACATTTTTTTTGCTTTCTCTTTCCAAAATTTCCGTAAAATCAATAATAAAGCCCTTTTTAGCTAGGCTTTCTTGCATAGCCTTCGGTTCTTTTTTTATAAGCTTAATATCTAACATTTAAATATTCACCTTCTGTTTAATTGCATTTTCTAAGTCATAAAGCCATGTTCTTCCGCGATTTGTTAGCAAATCCTCATCAATGCAATTTATTTTATTAAAACTCTCTGCATAATCTTTTCCGTTAAACAAATCTTCTGCTTCCAAAAGCGAATCCATTGAAACGATTGATTTAATCAGCTTTTCGCTACTTTCTTCAACTGAATTGCAACAATTTTCTAAATTCTTTTTGCAAAAAATCAAAAATGCTGCTCCGCCTAAAAAAATTGTTGCTATGCTTCCACATAATATTTTTTTCATAATATCCACCTTTCAAGGTGAATATTGCCAAAAACTAGAACTCGCATTCAGCAAATGGGATGAGCGAATGTGAGTTCTAAAGATCACATACTTCCAAAATTCGCCCTAAATCTTTATTTGTGTAATATTCGATTTCGATTTTGTTTTTACTCTTTCCGGAATAAATTTTAACTTTTGTGCCAAATTTGTTTTCTAATTTTCTTTCAATGCTTTGCAAAAATATTTTCATCTCTTCCGAAACGCTGGGTTTATCGCCGGTTTTATCAGATTTTTTAATCGATTTAATAAGCTTTTCAGTTGAATTAACCGATAAATCTTTTCGAATAATTTTTTCTGCAATCTCTTTTTGCTTGGTTTCATTTGGCAAAGATAATAGCGCTCTGGCATGGCCAAAAGAAATGTCACCCGTCTCTACCAGCTCCTTAATCGACCCCGGCAGATTTAAAATTCGCAAACTATTGGAAATTGTTGAACGATTTTTTCCGATTTTTTCAGCGATTTCTTCCTGCGTGCAATCATATTTCTCAATCAATGCTTTATATCCAAGCGCCTCATCAATCGGGTTCAAATCCACGCGCTGCAGGTTTTCAACCAACGCAAGTTCCATCATATTTTCTTTATCTAAAATGCGCTCTACAATCGGGATTTTTTTGAGACCTGCAATCTGTGCCGCTCGCCAACGCCGCTCGCCGGCTATAATTTCGTATCTGCCTTCCGCTATGCTTCGCACAATAATAGGCTGAATTATTCCATAAGATTTGATAGAATTAGCAAGCTCATTTAATGAAGCTTCATCAAAATTTGTTCTCGGTTGATTTCTGCAAGGCTCAATATCCATGATGCCGACAGTTTTTATGGCTGTTTTAACAGTCGCTTGTTCGCTGGAAATTTTTTCCATTTTTTTAGTCTCCACAACGCCGCCCAAGATTTCATCTAAATCAGCGAAACTGCTTTCCTCGCCAATACCCGGAATCAAAGCGCCAAGCCCTTTCCCTAATCCTTTTTTCATGCTTCCACCGCCTGACTATTTTTTACCAAAACTTCTTCAGATAAATTCATATAGCTTTCCGCGCCTTTGCTCGATGGATCATAGATAATTACCGGCTGGCCAAAGCTTGGCGCCTCAGCAATGCGCACATTACGCGGAATAATGGTAGAATAAACTTTTTTTGGGAAGAATTTTTTGACTTCTTCGACTACTTGAATAGAGAGATTTGTTCTGGCATCAAACATCGTCATCAATACGCCTTCAATATTTAGGTTTGGGTTGAGCGTTTTTCGTAAAAAGTTTATTGTATTTGTTAAATATCCTAAGCCTTCGAGCGCATAATACTCGCATTGAATAGGCACTAAAACAGTGTCAGCAGCTACTAGCGCATTCAAAGTTATTAAGCTTATTGACGGCGGGCAATCTATTATTATATAATCGAAATAATCTTTCAGCGGAGTCAGTGCATCTTTTAGACGATTTTCACGATTTTCTTCAGTTACCAACTCGATTTCAGCGCCGGCTAAATTCTGCGCAGATGTCACAATGCTCAAATTTTGAATCTCGGTTGCAAAAATCGCTTGCATAATATCGGTCTCGCCAATAATCACATTATAAATAGTTTGCGGACACTCGCGAATCCCAAAACCGCTGGTAGTATTGCCCTGTGGGTCACTATCAATAACAAGCACTTTAGAACCTTTTATTGCCAAACAAGCGCTTAAATTAACAGCCGTTGTGGTCTTTCCCACGCCGCCCTTTTGATTTGCAATTGCAATAATTTTTCCCAAACTTGCACCTCCGATAAATATGTTTAATAGTATTTGTTTTTTCTATTAAATGTCAACAAATTGAAACTAGCAATGTTCCATGTGGAACATTGCCGATTTCATTGATTGTTAAGGCAGAATTTGCTATTCTGCCATTTCAAATGGTGGAGATGGCGAGAATCGAACTCGCGTCCAAAAGATGCTCCTCAAAACCTCTACAAGTTTAGTTTTCGTTTGATTTCCCTAATATCTCGCACGAAAACCCGCGTAATATTAGGTATCTCCCATAAATCAACATATAAACCTAAGAGAAAAATCTATATGCCTTTACCTCTGAATGACACCCTTGATTAAAGCCGAGGTAAAACCCTAACAGGATGGCTGCTAAATTAAATTAGGCAGCTAAAGCAAATTTGTTATCTGCGTTTAAGTTTTTTGGAAAGTTTAAAGCGTTATCCGGCGCTACTTGCAGCCTTGAAGATACAAAGTCCTCTGTCGAACCCAGTGCATCCCCGTGTCGCAATTCACTTCGCTGCAACTATTTCGCCTAAAAGCGAAATTAGCGTTGCAATGCTCCGCGCTTGCTCCTTTTCCGAAAAAATAATCGCTTCCATGCGGTCGCTAAGAAATTTTTTCGGTACTTATGTGTAATCCTTGATGTTAATATATTTATTATACACAGATTTATTATTTTTGTCAATAGTTACTCTGTTGGAAAAATGTTCCATGTGGAACATTCTAAATATCGTTGATAAAATAGCTCCTAAATCAAGTTTTTGGTAATCGTGTTAATCAATTGCTCAGGAGATTCATAGCCACGAATGGTGATTCGCTTTAGCCTATCTAAATCTTCACCTGCAGAATTCGAGCCAACATCGCCGACCAAACAAAGCATTTTGTATCCCGCCTGCTTGCCCAGTTCGCGAGCTAAATCAGTTTTGCCGCCAAAGGGGAAAGCAAAAACTGCGCATTCCTTATTGAGGTGCTTCTCTATTAAAAATTTTGAGCGGCGCAGCTCCACTTGCAACCTATCAATATCACTAGAATTTGACATATTATAGTGCATATTGGAATGACTCTCAATTGAAATAACTCCGCTGTTTTCCATATCTTTTGCTTGCTCCCATGTGAAATGCGGATATGTCACTTCCAGCGAAACGCCCTCACCAACTCGCCCTGCAACCGTGAAAATTGTCGCTTTCATGCCGAGCTCTTTCAAAACCGGAAAAGCATAAATATAATTTGATAAATATCCGTCATCAAAAGTTATTATAATAGGTTTGTTGGGGAGAGCAGTGTTATGAGTTACATGATTATAATAATCTTGAAATGAAATCGTATTCCAGCCTTCATTTTTTAAAGTTTGCATGTGAACTCTAAAATTTTCAGGGGTGATATTTAGCAACGGCTTATCGCTTAAATCCCTCTCATCAGTGGTGATATTGTGATACAAAATAATCGGAACTTTAACATGCTCTTGAGCGCGTGAAAAATGATATGTAGAAAAGCATATTGCAAAAACTATTAAGATTGAAAAAAGTTTTTTTCTCATTTTTCTACCTCGCATATATCTTGTTTATTCGTTGCACAAATTCCAAATTTGAATAACTCGCCTGCAATTGGTTTATTAAGGTTTCTGTAACTTGCGCTGTGTTTTGCGTGCTCAACGCTTTTCTGATCGCCCACATTGCCGATAATTCTTCGCCGGATAACAATAAATCCTCGCGGCGCGTGCCTGATTTTGCAATATCAATTGCAGGAAAAATTCTTTTCTCTTGAAGCTTTCTATCAAGATGAACTTCCATATTTCCCGTGCCCTTAAATTCCTCAAAAATAACATCATCCATTTTAGAACCGGTATCAATAAGCGCGGTTGCAACTATGGTTAAACTCCCGCCATCTTCAATATTTCTGGCGGCGCCGAAGAATCTTTTAGGCCCGTGCAGAGCAGATGGATCGAGGCCTCCCGAAAGCGTCTTCCCGGTAGGCGGGCATGTTAAATTATACGCCCTCGAAAGCCGCGTAATGCTATCCAAAAGAATAACCACATTTTGCTTTTGCTCCACTAATCGCTTGGCGCGCTCCAAACACATTTCTGCCACGCGAATATGATTTTCGGGCAGCTCATCGAAAGTAGAAAAAATCACTTCGCCATTGATTGAGCGCTGCATATCGGTCACTTCTTCGGGGCGCTCATCAATCAAAAGCACAATTAGTTTTACATCCTTGTGATTTTGCGAAATCGCATTTGCAATATTTTTCAGTAGTGTTGTTTTGCCTGCTTTTGGCGGGGATACCAGCATGCCGCGTTGCCCTCGCCCTATCGGTGCTATTAAATCAATCAATCTCGTGGCAAAATCATTATTTTGGCTCTCAAGATGCAATCTTTCATTTGGAAAAATCGGAGTCAGCTTTTCGAAATGCAGCCTGCGATATGTTACTCCCGGATTTTCCCCGTTGACGGAATGAGTGTAGATAAGTGGTGAAAACTTTTCCTGCGGGCTCTCGGGTTTCGCCAATCCCTTAATTTCATCGCCGGTTTTAAGCCTAAATCTTTTTATCATTTGGGGCGGAACAAAAATATCTCCCGAACCGGTTAGATAATTTTCGCAACGCAAAAAGCCATAACCCTCATCACAAATTTCAAGAATCCCGCAAACTTCTCTGGCATCTTTTTTGGGAGTTGTCGCCGGGGCCTTTGCCCTTGCCGGCGGGGCGATGTGGGCATCGCCCCCTACGCTTGCGGGAGAGCTTGTAGGTTCACGCCAGTCGGTAGAGAGCTTGCTAATCACATTTTCAAAATTCGGTGTTTCCGCCTCAAATTCGGCTTTTTCTGCCAATGTTCCACATGGAACATTTCTCTCAGCATTTTCAATCGCCAGCTCCAATTCGAGCTTTTTAAACTTCGAATAACCAGATAAACCCAGCGATTTAGCCTTTTCTCTTAATTCATTTAGCGTCATACAAAAAACCTCCAAATATTTGTAAATAATGTTATCGGATTTTGCAAATTATTGATTAGAAGCGAACCTATCATACTTTTTGCCAGCCACGGCCACCAGCCGGATATTGAGAAAGATAATAGCGTGATGATATAAATTAAAATGTAGCCCTTTGCAGCTCCGACTATACCACCCAAAACTCTATTCAAAATGCCCAACCTCAAAACTTTGATTATTTTTGTTAGAATTCTTGCAACTAACCCCAAAACCAAGGCAACAATTACAAAAACTATTATTATAGATATAATTTGCAATATTAGAAATGTTAGGTTCTCTGCGCCTTCTGCAAGCCCGCTGGAAATAAATGGTAATTTACTCGCCTCTCCAAAGGTTTCATTCATTCCGCTTGTAACCCAGTCGTTTATCTTTTGCGCAAACGGAAATTGCATAAAGAAATTCGCAAAAAAGTTTCGGCATGAAAAAGCGATTATGAATGAAACCAGATATGTTAAAAATCCGAAAACAGTCTTTATTCCGCCTTTATGCCACCCTCGCCAAGTGATGAAAACAAACAGAGAAATTATTATTATATCAAAAATCATGTAAACCACCTCATTTTATTTTAATCAGTTCAATGCTGTTTGCTGAAATTCCATAGAAATTTTTATTGTTTTCTGTTAATATCACAATAGAATAATTCTTTCTTAAATGACCGGTTTCGGTAATTTTTCCTTTTTTATTCATCAGAGCAAATTTTCTATCACCGGTTAGCAAAGATTTTTTTCCGCCTTGCGAAATATTTTTTGGATAAAAATCAATTTCTTTTTCTCTTTTTGGTTTGTTTCTAAAATTAAAAGTTTTAGCCGTTACGGTTCCTACTGCATTTTCAAAAAGCAAGGAATATCTTTTGTTTTTGTTGAAAACATAATCAGTTAAAGTTTGGCCGTTGTATCGATTTATCCAGATGTTATGCCCCTTTTTATTATATAAAAGTGTGGCAGTATCGCCAATTGCCAAAAGTTTTTCATTGTCATTAAATATCAAACTTGGAATAATTAGATTCACAAAGCTTGGTCTCTCCAAAACTTTTTGCGAAATTACATCAATAAAACAAATGGAAGAAATTATTTCACCATCTCGTGTGCCATAAAAACTTATTGCAAGATTTCTATTGTTTTTAGCCAAAACTGCGTCGATTGCGAAATCTTCGCTCGATGAATAGAAATAAATTTCTGTGCCGAATTGATTGAAAACCGTCACTTTTGAAGAGAATCCTTCAGCAACAGTAGAAACAGTTATGCAACCTTTTTCATTGACAGAGGCATTAAAAATGGAATTATCTAAAGTTTTCTCTAAAATTAATTTTCCATTTTTGAAAAGGTATATATTTTGCCCGTTAATATCCGCAACTAGCGCAAAATTGCCTGCTGTTTGCAATTTGGGATTAGCACAAAATGCCGCATGTTCCCACAAAATATCACCATTTTTTCTAATGCAAAAAGTTTTTTTCGTAGTGGCAATAATTAAATTGTTGCCTTGCGCGGCATACTTGTTTTGCGGCAGATTATCCACTTCATATATCATATGCCCTTCATATACAAAGTTAGAATTGTTTCGATTGATAAATTTTGTTATGGCGAAAACAGCGATAAAGATTAGCAGAAATAGGCCGACAAGAAAAAATATTCTTTTCATGTTAGAATATTAGCATAGTGAAATTTTATTGCAACTTTTTTCTGTTTTTCGATTACCAATTTTTGATAACCTTGACTTTGAGCTATAGCTTTTTTAATATACTAATTACAAGGAGAGTGATTTAAATGCAACACAGGCAAGAGAAGATCAACGGGGAAATCAGGCGTGTTTTGGCGGAAATTTTGAGAGAGGTTAAGGATCCGCGGCTGGGCAAGATGATTAGCGTGACGGGCGTGGAGGCCACCAATGATCTTAAGCAGGCTAAGATTTTTGTGAGCGTTTTAGGGGATGAGAAAACGAAGAAAGAGGCGATGGATGTGTTGGGGACTTCCAGCGGGCATATTCGCCATGAGCTTGGCGAGAAGATGGAGCTTCACACTTTGCCGGAACTTTTGTTTGAGCTGGATGAAAGCATGGATCAGGGGGCAAGGATTGATGCTATTCTTAATGAGATTAAGAATAGCTAGTGATTAGTGGCTAGTGGTTAGTGACTAGATTTTTCTAGCCACTAGTCACTAGACACTAAACACTTGAAACGGAGTAGAAATTGGATACAAACTACGAAAAGGCATGGGAGAAAATAAATCAGGCAAATCGCATTGCGATTCTGCCTCACAAGGATGCTGATGGCGATGCGATTGGGTCAGCTTTTGGGTTGAAGGTTGCCTTGAAAAACATGGGCAAGAAGGCGTGCGTTTGGATGGAAGATGGCGATACGCATAAGCTACTTTCAGTAATAAGAGGACTTTGTGGGTGCGACGGGGCGCCCGAGGACGGCGCCCCCTACGCCTGTCATCCAACAAAGATGCGTTTTGATTTAGCGATTTCGGTTGATAGCGCGGATTATGGCAGGCTGGGAAAGCGCGCGGAGTTTTTTCAAAGCATGGGCGAGGCGACGATTGCTTTTGACCATCATCAGAGTTTCACGCATTATGCCGGCGTGAATATTTTGGAGGAGCCGACCGGAGCGTGTGCTGAGATAGTTTATAAATTTTTGGTAGATTGCGGCATAGAAATTACAGCTGATATTGCACATAATCTTTACTTAGGTATTTCAAGCGACACAGGCGGATTTCGGCAGACTAACACCACGCCGCAGAGCATGGATATCGGTGCTGAATTGATACGACGCGGGGCAAATCATGGTGAAATTAACACCACCCTTTTTCTCAATACATCTCTAAAATATATAAAAGTTTTGGGCGAGGTTTTATCATGCCTGAGGACTTTTCATAATGATGAGATTGCGATTTTGTGTGCATCGCAGAAAGTTTTGGAGCAGCACGGTGCACAAGATGAAGAAACCGAAGGCTTGGTTAATTATGCCCGCAATATTATCGGTGTGAAGATAGGTATATTCTTGCGCGAGCGTTTGAGCGACGACGGCACGCCTTATATAAAAATTTCGATGCGGTCGAACAGTGATAAATATAGTGTTGCCGAGCTTTGCAAGCGCTTCGACGGCGGAGGGCATCTTCGTGCGGCCGGAGGAGAGGTAGCATATGGGGATATGGAACGGGCGGTAGAGGAAGTTGCGGAAGTTACAGCTGAATTTATAGAACAGATTGATAAAGGCTTAATGAATAATGAATGATGAAGAATTAATAATGAATAATATTTCGGTTGAGGGATAGTATTATTCATTATTCATCATTAATTATTCATTCTTCATTAGGGGTTTAAAATGAACGGAATTATTCTAATCGATAAGCCTAAAGATTGGACTTCACATGATGCAGTAAATATCGTGCGCCGTTGGGCGCGCGAGGTCAGCGGTGATAGGAAAATTAAAGTGGGGCATGCCGGAACGCTTGACCCTTTGGCGACGGGTGTGTTGCCCATTTGCGTTGGCAGAGCGACAAAATTTGTAGATTTTATTGGCAATGAGAGGAAGCAATATAGAGCAACGATGAGGCTTGGGATAGTTTCTGATACTCAAGATGTGACGGGGAAGTTAGAAGTTAGAAGTGAGAAGTTTGAAGTGAATGAAGAAATTTTGCGAAGCAAAATTTCTGAATTTATAGGGGTGATTCAGCAAGTGCCGCCGATGTATTCGGCGATTAAAAAGGATGGCATAAAGCTCTACGACTTGGCGCGGAAGGGGATTGAAGTAGAACGCCGGCCAAGAGAGATAACGATTTATGATATTAAGATTTTGGGCATGGATTTGCCGGATGTAGAAATTTTGGTTGATTGCTCAAAAGGAACATATATTCGCACGCTTTGCCACGATATAGGCGCGGCATTGGGGTGCGGTGCGGTTTTGGCTGAACTTGTGAGGACGAAAGTAGGATCATTTGATGTTAGTGAGTGCCGGCAAATTAGAAGTGAGGAATTAGGAGTTAGGAGCGATTTTGAGTTTGTGAATGTATCGGTATGTATAGGAACTTTTGATGGAGTGCATGAAGGGCATAAGAAGTTGGTAGAATTAGCGAAAAAAGAAGGGCGCAAAGTGGCGGCGCTTGTTGTTGAACCGGATGATGGAAGCGGAGCGGAACTCACGAGCGCCGAGGAGAAGGCAGATAAGCTAAGGCAGGCAGGAGCGGATATGGTGATATCTGTGCCGCTGAAGAGCGTTCGTGATTTATCGCCCGAGGATTTTTTTGAGGAATATATTGTGCGTCGGCTGAATGCCAAAGCGGTTGCGGTGGGTTTTAATTTTAGTTTTGGCAGAAAGCAACGAGGAAATGTTGACACTCTCAAAGAATTATGCGATAAAAAAGGTATAGAGCTTAGGATTTTGGAGCCGGTGGTGGATGAACGAGGCGCGGTGATTTCATCGACAGCATTGAAGAACTTAATGAATAATGAATGATGAAGAATTAATAATGAATAATATTATTCACTATTCATCATTAATTTTTCATTATTCATTAGGGTTTTGAGGTGAGAAAAATGTATAGAGTAGGTATCGGCAAATCTATCGGGAGCGTAGCCAGCGGGCGAAATTTGCTGCTTGGCGGCGTGGAGCTTTCGAGTGAGTATGGCGTTGTTGCCGCGCGCGATAGTGATATTATTTCGGTTGCGCTGTGTGATGCGCTGCTGGGGCTTGCCAATATGGGCGGAATCAATGATATGTTTCCCGAGAATGAGCCGGAGTTTCGCAATACGCAGTCTTTTGAGTTGTTGACCGCCACTTTTGTCCGCATTGCAAATGCCGGATATCGGGTAGGCAATGTTGATATTAACCTTCGTTTGCCTATTGATATTTCGGATTATGTAACTGAGATTCGCACTAAGATTTCGATAATTTTGGAGACCAATAGAGTTAATATTAAAACGATGATTTGCGATGAGGTTGAGTGCATTGCGGTATGTGTGTGCGACCAGAATCTCTTGACCAAGCGAAATCGAGAGGTGCTGGCGCGGAATAATCCGGGAGTTATGAGTGGTTAGTGATTAGTGGCTAGTGACTAGAAAAAAACTAATCACTAGCCACTAGTCACTGAAAAAAATGGAGGAAAATATGAAGTTAAAATTTGACTGGGTGGATATTGTAATTATTTTGCTAGTACTATGCGTGGGGCTAGTGGGATATAATTACCTTAATTCGCGGAAGTCGGGCGGGGCAGGTGCGGAAACCAAGAAGCTGTATTTTGTGTTTGAAACTGAGAAAAACACCAAGGGAATGGCTGAGCAATGGGCGGTTGGAACTCATGTGGTTTTCGGCACGCGCAAGGTTGACCGCGGAGTGATTGTGGCCAGTGAGGTTGTTCCTTTTGAAAAAGAGGTTGCTGATACTCGAGCCGGCGTGTGGCACACAGAAGAAGTGGACGGGCAATGGTGCGCACGAGTGCGGATTGAATTCGATGGGTTCGAAAGCGATAATGCGTTTTCGGCAACTCAAGAACAAGTGATGACAGGGCTGGGGACTATAGTTTCTGGTAGGGGAGTTAATTCTGAGGGGTATGTTATTGAAGTAGGCGTTGTTGAGTAGCATTTAGCATCTGGCATTTAGGGGTTAGTAATCTTGACTAAATGCTATATGCTAAATCCTAAATGCTAATATGTGGAGGAAAAAAATGAAATTAAGAAAACCAAATTGGGTAGATATACTGATAATTCTTGCCGTCATAATCGTTGGTCTTGGGATTTTCTGGCGCATGACGGGGCAGGTTGAGAATGCCACGGCGAAGTCGTCGAGATTTTATTATACTGTCGAAACTCAAAAGCTGCGCCAGATGGGCGTGGATGGCATTGAGAAATCAGTCGGCAAGCAGTTTAATATGAGCGATAAGGCGCGCAGTGATTTTATGGGCACACTGCTTTCTTATGAGGCGCGGCCGGCGCAAAAAGAGATTGAGATGGCGGATGGCAGCTGGGTTTGGGCTGAGATTCCCGAGCGATATGATGTGACGCTTTTCTTTGAAATCGACGGGCAGGTTAATGATGTGGGGTATTTCACGCCGCAACTATCGAATTTGGGTGCGGGGTGCAAGGTTATTTTGAAGAGTAAGTTTGTGTATTTTGAGGGGCATGTGGGAAAAGTGTGGGAGTGAGTTTTTAAAAGCAAAAAGCTTAATGAATAATGAATGATGAAGAATTAATAATGAATAATCCGGCAAAGAGGCAACAATATTATTCATTATTCATCATTAATTATTCATTCTTCATTAAGGTTTAGAGGTCTTTATGAAGATTTTTGTTGAACAAAAAAATATTCAAGGCGAGTTAATAAACATCTCCAATGATGATTGGCATCATTTGACGAAAGTTCTTCGTGCGAGGGCTGGGGATGAGGTTATCGCGTGTGATGGGGAATTTGATTATATCTGTCAGCTGTCAGCTGTCAGTTGTCAGCTTGAAGTTGTGAGCAAGAAAAAATGTGAGGCCGAGAATAAAACTCACATAACAATTTTCCAGGGCGTGCCCAAGCAGGCTAAGATGGAAACGATAATTGCGATGTGCTCGGAGCTTGGAGTTAATCGGATTGTGCCGTTTGAGAGCGAGTTTTGCGTGGCGAGCTTGCCGGATGATAAGAAACTTACGAGGTGGCGGAAAATTGCGTTGGAGAGCGCCAAGCAATGCGGGCGAGATAGGGTGCTTGATATTGCGGCCGGCGTGAGTTTTGAT
>WRBX01000002.1 GCA_009784335.1 Oscillospiraceae bacterium | reverse complement strand
GTTATGAAAAGTTGGCGCAAAGTGATATTGCGCAATCACGCCGGTAACCTTGCGATTTATTTCCTCGGGAAATGGGGAATATTTATCGAACGAGCGCAGGCCGGCCTCAACATGGCCGACGGCTATTTGGTTATAAAACCCGGCGAGGCTGGCCGCCATGGTGGTGGTGGTGTCGCCATGCACTAAAATCAAATCGGGCTTTTCAGCCTTCAAAATCTGCGAAATTCCATTAAGCGCGCCGGTGGTAATCTGCTCGAGGCTTTGGCTATCTTGCATAATATCCAAATCAAAATCAGGCGTGATGCCGAAAATATCCAGCACCTGATCGAGCATATGCCGATGCTGCGCCGTCACCAGCACTTTGCTCTCGATTTTATTGGGATGGCGCTTTAGCTCGGCAACCAGCGGCGCCATTTTAATCGCCTCGGGCCGAGTGCCAAAAATTGAAATAACTTTAATCATAGTAATTAATTTAATATTTCCGAGGAAATTTGTCAATTTCTTGACATTCCGAAAATTTTTGGTTAGTATATAAGCACCTAAGGGGGAGTATAGAATGAAAGTAAGAAAAGAATTAAGAAAATTGGCGACGGTTGGTTTGATAACCGCAAGCTCGTTTATGCCTGTAAATGCGCAAACTGATAGCTTAACAAATGTTGATGCTGTGAAAGCGCAAAGTGAAATGGGGCAAGAAATACCCAAAAGAAAGATGGCATTGAAAGTAGGAACAATTATACTTGCGTCCTGCGGATTGATTTATGGTATCACTGAATTGGCAAAGGTACATTATAATATTAAGACATTAAGAAGATGGAAAAGAGATCCTCATTCTGAAGCCACAAAATCATCAGGCATTATTTTCAATAACGAGACTAAAAAGTTAGAGGCAGATAATAGTACTTTTCTTCCATTTTAATGATTTTCTTGACAAGATAGTTAGTTTTGAGTAATATACTTTTGTAATGAAGCAGAGTTAGGAACTCTCGCCTTGATGGGTGCAAACTCATGGGCTGATGACAATTGTTTTTGTGTTCCTATTTCTGCGTTAGAAGTGGGAACTTTTTTCGTAGGGGCGACTTGTAGTCGTCATGGCGGCAGAATGCCGCCGCTACAATTGATGGGGAAAGCTTTTCGTAGGGGACGATGGTAATCGTCCCGCGGGCGGATTGCCATCCGCCCCTACGGGCTCTACCCGGGCGCGCTCCTACGCACGAGGATACATTAAGCTGAAAGTGAGGTGCTTGCGAAATCGCAAAGAATTTTAATAGGGATAGAAATAAGCGAGAGATTGGGCCGTTGATGAATGAGAAGATTCGGTGCCCAGAGGTTCGTTTGATTGGCGCGGCGGGGGAGCAGGTTGGGATTGTGCCCACCGATGAGGCGCAGAGAATGGCGCTGGATGCCGACTTGGATTTGGTGATGATTGCGCCGACGGCGGCGCCGCCTGTATGCAAGATTATTGATTACGGCAAGTTTAAGTTTGAGCAATCGAAGAAGGAAAAGGAAAACAAGAAGAATCAAAAGGTTGTGACCATCAAGGAAATTCGGCTTTCCTCCAATATTGGTGAGCATGATATTGCGGCCAAGGCCAAGCACGCATTTCAGTTTTTATCGGAAGGCGATAAGGTTAAGGTTTCGATTCGGTTTCGCGGGCGCGAGATTACGCATTCGGAGCTGGGCAGGAAGGTGCTACTGAATTTTGTGGAGAGATGCAAAGAAGTTGGGGAGATGGAAGGGAATCCGAGGATGGAAGGCAGGAGCATGCATCTTTTGATATCGCCGATTAAGAAGTAAGAAACCACCCCGCCTCGCAAGCGAGGCACCCCTCCGGCGGAGGGGAATTTTAGAAAGGATGTATATTATGGCAAAGAAAAAAGTTAAGAAGTATAAGCAAAAGCCGAAAAAGGCGGTTGTAAAGAGGTTTAAGAAAACGGGCACAGGCAAGATTAAGGCTTTGGGGCGTGCTTTCACAAGCCATATGTCGTGGCGCAAATCGACCAAGCAGAAGAGACAGCTTCGTAAGAAGATTGTGCTGAAGCCGAGCGAGAGAGCTATTGGCAGGATGATGGGGAAATAAAAAGTGAGAAGTTGGAAATTAGAAGTGAGAAATTTCTAACTCCTAACTTCTAATTTCTAATTAAAAAAACGAACGGAGTGAGTTAAATATGGCAAGAGCTAAAAATACAAAAGTTACGCGCGCTAGGCGCAAGAAGGTTATTAAGCAGGCAAAGGGGTTTTCGGGGCGTAGAAAGCTGCTATTTAAAACGGCGAAAAATGCTGTGATGAAGGCGCAGTCGAACGCGTATATCGGCAGAAAGCAGAAGAAACGGAATTTCCGCTCGCTTTGGATTGCGCGGATTAATGCGGCAGTTCGCGCTGAGGGGATGACATATAGCGTGTTTATGAACGGCTTAAAAAAAGCAGGAATTGAGCTCAATCGCAAGGTGCTTTCCGAGATGGCGATTAATGATAAAGCGGCATTTAGCGAGCTGATAAAGATTGCAAAAAAAGGGAAATAGTAAATTGAACGCGGATGACGCAGATTTACGCGGATACTTTTGTTTGAGGTGATTGAAATTCAAGTTATCACGAAAGCGATTGTAAAAGAAATAAAGAAGTTGCATTCTCGCAAATATAGGGAGGAAATGCGACTTTTTCTTTGTGAGGGCAGTCGCCTTGTCGGCGAAGTGGCTAGTGGTAAGTGGCTAGTGGTTAGTGATGGATTTGAAGGCGAAGTTCCAAACTTGAATTGCCCGGTTTATAAGGCGAGTGAAAGGGTTTTCAAGGATATTTCGACAACTGAAAATTCGCAGGGGATAATGGCGGTTTGCGGGATGTCGGAGGAGAAAGAATTCAATAATGAAGATGGGCTGCTTTTGATTTTGGATAGAATTGCCGACCCGGGAAACCTGGGCACGATTATCAGAGCCGCCGAGGCAGCGGCGGTTTTAGGAGTTGTGCTTTCCAGGGCCTGCGTTGATTTGTATAATCCAAAGGTTGTTCGCTCCACTATGGGAGCTATTTTTCGTTTGCCGATTTGGACTGATGTTGATTTGGTGAATCTTATCGAAGAAAATAGGCGGCAAACTATTGCGATGGTGCTTGGTGAGGCGAGCGAAAATTTCTATAATCTTGACATTGATAAAAAAGCTTCTATTATAATAGGTAATGAAGCGAGTGGAATTTCGGCTGATGTTTTGGAAGCGTGCGATGTGCATGCGCATATTCCGCAGGCGGCGGGCGAGAGCCTAAATGCTGCGATGGCGGCCGGAATTGCGTGTTTTGAATGGAGACGAAAGAATCTTGGATATTGATTTGAGCAAGATAATTATTCATAAGGGGAGTGAAGATTTTTGCGAGCCTGCCCTCAAGCAAGAGAGCGTTTTGCCGACTAGGTTAACGGAAAATGGTGTTACAATAATTTCAAAAGGTGATTCGTTTTTTCCGAAAGGCATTAAAAATGTAAATGAGCTATATTGCATAGGCGATATTTCACTTTTGAATAGGCCTGCGATTGCTATAGTTGGCGGCAGAAAACCCTCGATTTATGGGAATAATCAAGCGGAAAAGTTTGCATATGAGCTTGCAAAGGCAGGGCTTGTGATTGTTTCCGGCATGGCGCGCGGGATTGATTCGGCGGCGCATAAAGGCGCGCTAACGGCAAATGGCAAGACCATTGCGGTGCTGGGCTGCGGCGTTGATATTTGTTATCCGCCGGAAAATGAAGAGTTGAAAAAGATAATAGAGAAAAATGGGCTTGTGATTTCGCCTTTCCCACTAGGCACGGCGCCGATTCCTTCGCAGTTTCCTTCAAGAAATCAAATCGTGAGCGGGCTATCAAAAGGCGTTTTGGTAATCGAGTGCGCCGAAAAAAGCGGAACTTTTTCAACAGTTAGTGCTGCGCAAAAACAAGGTTTGCCTGTGTGGACTATTCCAACTAATCTTGATAATAATGCCGGGCGTGGAAATATTATACTAATTAAAAAGGGTGCACAATTTGTAACTTGCGCCAAAGATATCTTAGATGAATTAGAAATTAGCAGCGAGGAGTTAGAAGTTGATGATGAAAATGCAGAAGGTTTTGTTATGTATTTTCATCCGAGTGAAGCAATAGGAATTGAGCAGCTTATTCAGAAAACTAGGCTAACTAGTAGTGAGATTAATAATAAACTATTAGAACTAGAGCTAAATGGGAAGATAAAAAGCTTATCAAATAAGACATACATATTAGCATAGGAGAAGACATGAATTTAGTTATTGTGGAATCGCCGGCAAAGGCGAAAAAGATTAAGAGTTATCTTGGGAGCAATTATAAGGTTGAAGCTTCGATGGGCCACCTTAGGGATTTGCCGAAGTCGCGAATTGGTGTGGAGATTCGAGATGGATTCAAACCGGATTATATTAATGTTCGCGGTAAAGGTGACTTAATTAGAAAACTTAAAAAGCTTGCTAAAGATGCAAATAAGGTTTATCTGGCGACTGACCCTGACCGTGAAGGTGAGGCGATTTCTTGGCATTTATCGCATATTTTGAATTTAGAGGAAGGCAAATATGCAAGAGTTGCTTTTAACGAGATAACGAAACCTGCAATTAAAGAAGCGATTAGTAATGGTCGAAAGATTAATATGCAGCTCGTTGATGCGCAGCAAGCGAGGCGAATTTTGGATAGAGTTGTGGGTTATCAAATCAGCCCACTCTTATGGCGAAAAGTGAAGAAGGGGCTTTCGGGAGGCCGAGTGCAGAGCGTGGCAACTGCTTTGATTGTTCGCAGGCAAAAAGAGATAGATGCATTTATTCCCGAAGAGTATTGGAGCATTGATGCGAGCTTTGCAGAAAAATTTGAGGCAAGTTTTTACGGAAATGATGAGAAGATTGAACTTAAATCAAAGGAAGAAGTTGATAAGATTTTAGCTGGAATTGATAGTCAAAAATGGATGGTGGGCGAGGTTAAAAAAAGTGAGAAAAAGCGCAATCCTGCACCGCCGTTTACCACTTCGACTTTGCAACAAGAGGCATCGAGAAAGCTCAATTTCCAATCTCGCAAGACAATGGGTGTGGCACAACAACTTTATGAAGCAGGGCTTATTACTTATATGAGAACCGATAGCCTTAGAATTTCTAACGAGGCTATGAGTTCGGTTCGCTCATTTATTGGCGAGCGATATGGCAAGGAGTTTTTACCTGAGCTGCCCAGAATTTTTAAATCCGGCAAGAATGTGCAAGATGCACATGAAGCGATTAGACCCACAGATGTCAATAAATTGCATTCGGAGCTTGGCATGGATGCTGCGGCTGCAAAACTTTACCGTTTAATTTGGGAGAGATTTGTTGCGTCGCAAATGGAAATTGCGCTTTATGATGCGGTGAGTGCGATTATCAATGTTGGCGATTATGTTTTCAAGGCAAGCGGGCAGAAGATAAAGTTTGCAGGGTTTATGAAAATTTATACGCCCGGAACTGATGATGAGGAAAAAAAGGATAGCTATTTGCCCGAACTTAGAGAAGGGCAAATACTTAGGCTTGAAAAAATATCGCCCGAGCAACACTTCACAAATCCGCCTCCATATTATACAGAAGCGACCTTGATTAAAACTTTAGAAGAGGAGGGAATCGGCAGGCCATCAACTTATGCTCCAACAATAACTACAATAACTACAAGAGGATATATCACTCGTGATAAAAAAACTTTGATTCCTACAGAGCTTGGAGTGCTGGTGAATGATTTGATGGAGGAGTATTTTAAAGATATTGTAAATGTAAAATTCACTGCCGGGATTGAGGAGAAACTTGATAGCGTTGCTGAAGGAGAGCGGAAGTGGACGCAAGTTTTAGAAGAGTTTTATCCATCATTTGAGAATGACCTAAAAAAAGCAGAGGAAGAGATTAGCAAGATTGAGATAAAAGATGAAGTGAGCGATGTTGAATGTGATTTATGTGGCAAATTGATGGTTATTAAGCAAGGGCGATTTGGGAAGTTTTTAGCTTGCCCCGGTTTTCCTGATTGTAAGAATGCTAAACCGATAGTGGTGGAGGCAGGGGTGAACTGTCCGGATTGCTCGGCTAGAGTTTTGATTAGGAAGACAAAAAAAGGCAGAATCTATTATTCTTGTGAGAAAAATCGCGGAGAGGGAAAAGGCGGATGTGAATTTATTAGCTGGGATTTGCCGACCGGTGCTAAATGCAAAAAGTGTAGCGGTGTGATTATTAAGAAGAAAATGCGTGGCGGGAATGAAGTGGAAGTTTGCGCTAATAAGGAGTGCCAATAATTTGAAAGGAATATCCAGCTTTGAAGTTGACCACAGAAAATTGAAGCCGGGGCTTTATATTTCCCGGATTGACGGAGATGTGACAACCTATGATATGAGATTTCGACGGCCAAATATAGAAGATTTAATGACCAATAGTGAGTTACATTCGACCGAGCATTTGTTTGCTACATTTATTAGAAATTCGGAAATTGGAAATAGAATAATTTATTTTGGACCAATGGGTTGCCAAACAGGTTTTTATCTTTTGGTACGCGATAGTGAACATGAAGAAACTATTAAAACTATTAAAGAAATATTGAAAAACATTATTAACTATGAAGGGGAGATGCCGGGAGCGAGCGAAATTGAATGTGGAAATTTTAGAAACTTAGATGTGGGAATTTCAAAAATTGAATGTGAGAAATACTATGAGATGATAAAAGACATCATAATAAAGGATTTGGATTATGAAGCCAATTTTGATACAAGGGGCAATGGAGATTGAGATAAAAGTATTGCTTGAAAACCTATCTAATAGGGAAGAAATTTCTATTGGTGGCGGCAACTTTTATAAAGGATTTATTCATGATAAGCCTGTGATTATTTCCCGAACGGGGATTGGGATTGTGCCGGCAGCAATGGCAACTACTATCGGAATTATTGAATTTGAGCCGTCGGCTGTCATAAACCAAGGCATAGCCGGGGCACATAGGTTGGATATACATATTGGAGATATAGTAATCGGCGAGAAAGTTATTAATGCTAATTCTTTTGAAACTCCTTTTAGGGCGGAGGGGGAGGGCTCGCAGCCTTTGGATTGGGAAGCTTCCGATTGGGTAGAGAGAAATGAGGCTTACGGCGATAAGCGTTTAATTGAACTTGCAAAAGATGTTAAATATAGTAAAGGAAAAGTTTATTTCGGACCTATCGGTAGCGGAGATTTTTGGAATAGAGAGGCAGACAGAATAAATTGGCTTCATGAAAAATATGGCACATTATGTGAGGAAATGGAGGGTTTTGGGACATATGCTGTTTGCAATAAATTTGATGTTCCATGCCTTGGCATAAGAATTATTTCCAATAATGAGATAGCCGGGCGAGAATATGAAAAAAATATGGGGCTAGTAATTCAAAAATTTACAATGGGCGTAATGAAGAAAATGTAGTATATTAAGCTACATAATTTAATTGGCGAAGCATTGGCCTTTTTTTTATTGCTTGAAAATTCTTGACTAATTTCGGTTCACTTTATTATGTTAAGTATGATAAGGAGTGGTTAATTTGAAAAGGTTTTTTGCGCTATTGCTTAGCTTTGCAATTTTGATTTGCCCATTTGTAGTCCATGCGGATACATATTTTGCAGATATAGAGGGGCATTGGGCAGAGCAAGACATAATTGATTGGACGAAGCAAGGATTTTTCAAAGGTGATGAATTTGGAAATTTCAATCCGGAAAATGAAATAAACCGCGCTGAGTTTGCAGTTATCCTTTCGCGGATTATGAATTATCCCGATGTAAATGCTTATTACAATACATATTTCACGGATTTGCCAATAGGCACTTGGTTCACTGAGAGCATTATTCAAGCGCGCAAGGCAAAGATTTTTATGGGTGATGAGGGCGGAACAGTTCGCCCCGCAGATAGTATTTCCAGGCAAGAAATGACTATTTTTATTTGCAGGATTCTTGGAATTTCTCCTATGGATAATCTATTAGATTTTGACGATAATGATGATATTGCGCCTTTTGCATATCCCTATGTTGCGGCTTTGCAGGATTTACAAATTGTCAATGGATATCCTGATAACACTTTTCGCCCCCAAGAAGCAGTAACGCGAGCGGAAACTGTACATATTTTGGCAAACGCAATTACTCATGTAATACAAAGCACAACAACAAATTTTAATGCGAAATATACTATTGTAAACACAAAAAATATTGCATTGCAAAATGCAAATATCTTCAACAATTTAATTATTTCGGAAGGGCTGAATAAGGGAAATCTTCTTTTAGATAATGTGCGCGCGCTGGAGGATTTGATAATTCGCGGATATAAAGAATCGATTCAGGTGATGGATGAAGGAATAATAACCATAAAGGGCAACTCAACCGCTAAGAATATGATTATTGATAATGAAAACTATGTAGTTATCGAGATTTATCCAAATGTGGTTATTGACAATATCGAAATAAGGACGCCATGCAAGATTATTAATTATGGTAACATTTATAATATTGTGGTTTTTTGCGATGGAGTGAGCATTGATACAGTGAATGATATAAATGTTTACGGCAACGCAGATGTTAATGAAATTGAGTTGCCGAGTGATATGGATGAGAATGGTCTATTTCCAACTTTTGCACCACCACAAAATACTCCCAATCCTGTTACAATGGAACCTTGGGCTACTTTGCTACCTTCAGCAACACCTAATGCACATCATAACACACCAAATCCGGCAACATTTGAACCACAACCAACTCTGCCACCGGCGACGACAGAGCCTACCGCTGAACCTACACTAAGGCCTACAGTTATGCCAACGGTGATTCCGACTATAATTCCTACAGGGATACCTACATCATTACCTACAGCTATGCCGACAATAGAGCCAACTATACTACCAACGCAAGTTCCAACTCCATTGCCAACAATGAGTCCAACGCTTGCGCCGGGGGCTACCGAGCAGCCCACATCATCGCCAACTTATATGCCGTCGCCGTTATCAACCGCTCCACCTACAGTTCAGCCAACGAGTGCTCCGACTAATGTGCCGACAGAATTGCCAACACAACCGCCTATATCCGGCGATATTCCGCAAGTTGAAGCATTTACAGATGTTAGTTGGCGATGTTATTCTGACGGGCAACTGGTGGATGGCTCGGTAAAAAACTATTTTGAAATAATAGAGCAAACAGATAGAGTGGTTTTTGTTAGTATTGAGCTTGAAAACGGTAGGATATCGGAATGGAGAGATTTTGATAGGCAAAACATGCCGGCTTATTTTAACTTTGATGGAATGATATTTGGTCAACCTCCGTTTTGGATAAAGAGTTTTCGATTTTGCTTTGAAGACAACCTTTTTGATGATGACGGAAATATTTTAGAAAATGAAGAATTATGGAATACTGTTTGGCGGGAAGATATTTTCCCCTAATTCAATAGAATACGAACACAGCCACCGCCGGGAAGGGTAGCGCTTCGAGTTTGAACGGGCAAGCCAAGTTCGGCAGATTGGATATCACCACCGAATATCATTTGCGCGAGAGCGGAAATTGAACCTACTGAAAGGCCGGTGGTATAAGAATTAATCAAAACAAATTTGGCGTTATCGCTCAAAACTTGCTTGCATAGCTGAAATAAATCCGCAAGGCTATCTTCAATTTTCCAAACCTCGCCGTTTGAACCTCTGCCGTAAGATGGCGGATCCATAATTATTGCATCATATTTATTACCGCGGCGGATTTCTCGTGCAACAAACTTAGCGCAATCATCGACAATATAACGAATAGGATGATTTACTAGCCCATTTATATGGGCATTTTCTTTTGCCATTTGAATTATGCCCTTAGAGGCGTCGACATGAACAATCTCTGCGCCTGCCAGCGCGGCGGCAATAGTAGCCCCGCCGGTGTAGGCAAATAGATTCAACACCTTATCACCTTTTTTTAGATTTGCACGAACAAAATCCCAATTTGTTGCTTGTTCAGGGAACACACCGGTGTGCTTAAACCCCATAGGCTTAACCCAAAACTTCATATCTTTATAACTAATCTGCCATTTATCAGGCAGTGTTTTATTAAAATTCCATTCGCCGCCACCGGAGCCGGAGCGCAAATAAATAGCATCATAATTTTGCCATTTGGCACTAGAATCTAAATTCCAAAAGGCAGAGGGATCTGGCCTAACCAAAACAAAATCTCCCCATTTTTCAAGGCGGTTTCCATTGTTGGCATCAATTAAATTATAATCTTTCCATTCATCTGAGATAAACATATTTCCATTATAATTATGAAATAAAAAAAGTCAAAGAAAAAACTTTACTTTTTTCAAAGTGTAATGTATTATATCAGAATGAGAGGAGACATCATGGGAAATATGGGTTTTACGCGTAGGGTGGACGAACTGGGGCGCATTGTGCTGCCGATGGAAATTCGTCGGGCGCTTGGAATAAATGAAAAAGATGCGCTGGATATTTCTATGGATAAGGATGCAATAATCCTAAAAAAACACCAGAAAACTTGCGTTTTTTGCGGCGCAGAGATAGCTGAGCATACATATATGGAAAAGGTTATTTGCAAAAAATGCTCGCAAAGCTTAAAAAAATTGACATAAATTGACATTTTTGTTATAGTATTTAGGTTATGTAAATATTTCGTCTTGGTTTTTCGCTACTGCTGGCGAAGGCTCGGGTGGAAGGAATAGAAAAGGAGAATTAAAATGGTATTAAAAGCAGATGTTTATTCAAAGGAAGAAAAGGCAAAAATCGCCAAGGATTTTGGCATCAAAGAAGGGGATACAGGTTCGCCGGAAGTGCAAATTGCACTGCTGACTGCTCGGATTAATTATCTAACCGAGCACCTAAAAATCAACAAAAAAGACCATCACTCGCGCAGAGGCCTGCTAAAAATGGTTGGGCAGCGGCACTCGCTTCTTAAATATCTTAAGAAAACTGATATCGAGCGCTATCGTGCGATTGTGGAGAAGTTGGGCTTAAGGGTAAGTAAAAATTAAAAATTTGGGGGAGAAAAAATGGAAAACAATGAAAAAGAATTTGAGCAAGATTTTATTGATGAATTTGTTCATTCGGGGAAAGTGAGCGAGCAAGAGCGCAAAGCAATTCGAGAGATTTATAGTGAATTGAATCCTGAACAAAAGCCGGAGTGGCATAAAATGCGCGATGAAGCATTGAAGGAAATCGAGAGAGTTATTGAGTATAGAAGTAGACATACGGTTTCCGGCATGGCAGGGGTTTATGGCGTTGATAACTTGAACCTTCATTATATTCAAATGAAGCAGAATGAAGAAATAATGAAGCGGCTCGATGGAATTGAGAAACGGCTTGATGGGCAAAGCCGCGCTAAGCCTAAGCGTAGGTCTGATATGAAAGACAAATTGTAATTAAAAATAGGAGAAAACAAGTGATTAATAAATTTGAAACAACATTGGCGGGGCGCCCGCTGATTATCGAAACAGGCAAGTTTGCGCATTTAGCGAGCGGTGCCTGCCTTGTGCGCTATGGTGATACCGTGGTGCACTCTTCGGCAACCATGGCGGATAAGCCGCGCGATGGGATAGATTTTTTCCCGCTGAGCGTTGATTATGAAGAAAAGCTTTATGCTGTGGGTAAAATCCCCGGCGGGTTCACCAAAAGGGAAGGGCGGCCGACTGAGAAGGCGGTTCTAACTTCGCGCGTGATTGATAGGCCGATGCGCCCGCTATTCCCGAGCGATCTTAGAAACGATGTATCGATTGTGTCGCTTGTGCTTTGTGTTGACCAAGATAATGCACCGGAAATCGCGGCAATGATTGGCTCGTCGATTGCTACTTGCATCTCTAAAATCCCATTTAACGGGCCGATTGGCGGCGTGCATGTGGGGCTTGTGGATGGCGAACTAGTGATTAACCCGAATGCCGCGCAGCGCGAAGCCAGCGATTTAGAGCTTACTGTTGCGGGCACCAAAGAAAAAGTTGTGATGATTGAGGCCGGCGCCAATGAAGTTGCCGACGAAATTGTATTCGATGCGATTATGAAAGCGCATGCGGAGATTAAGAAAATTTGCGAGTTTATTGAAGGCATTGTGAAAGAAATCGGCGCACCAAAAACGAGCTACACTTCGGTTGCAGTTGATAAAGAATTATTTGCAGAAGTTGCAGAATTTGCAACCGCTGATATGAAAAATGCGCTTGATAATTCAAGAAAAGAGCTTCGGGATGCATTTGTGAACGAAGTTGAAGCAAAAGCGAAAGAGCATTTTGCTGAAAAATATCCTGAAAGAGCAGGCGAAATTGGCGAATGCCTGTATAAATTGCAAAAGCAAATCGTTCGTGATTGGTTATTTAATGAGGGCAAGCGAGTTGATGGGCGCGGGGTTAACGATCTTCGTGAGCTATCGGCAGAAGTTGGGCTATTGCCGCGCGTGCATGGCAGCGGGCTTTTTGCCAGAGGTTATACTCAGGTTTTAACAACGGCGACTCTCGGTGCGCTCGGCGATATGCAAAAGCTAGATGGCATTGAGCTCGATGAATTCAAGCGATATATGCATCATTATAACTTCCCATCATATAGTGTTGGCGAAACTCGCCCTACCCGTGGGCCGGGCCGCCGCGAGATTGGGCATGGTGCTTTGGCGGAGCGGGCGCTTGTGCCGGTGCTGCCAAGTGAGGAAGAATTCCCTTATGCAATCCGCCTTGTGAGCGAGATTTTAACATCGAATGGTTCAACTTCTCAAGGTGCGGTGTGCGGTTCAACTCTTGCTCTTATGGATGCAGGTGTGCCTCTTCGCGCACCTGTTGCCGGCATTTCTGTTGGGCTGATTACAAATGAAGAAAAATTCATCACTATGCTTGATATTCAAGGCATTGAAGATTTCTTCGGCGATATGGATTTCAAAGTTGCCGGCACCAAAAAGGGCATAACTGCCATTCAAATGGACTTAAAAATCGATGGGCTCACGCCTGAGATTATCAAAGAAGCGCTGGATAAAACCCGCGCGGCAAGATATGTGATTCTCGATGGCGCTATGGCATCGGCTATCTCTGAGCCGCGGCCGGAGCTTTCACCATATGCGCCAAGGGTTATCCAAATTAAGATTCATCCTGATAAAATCCGTGATGTTATCGGCAAGGGCGGCGAGACTATTCAGAAAATCTGCGCTGAAACAGGTGCGAAAATAGATATTCTGCAAGATGGCACGATCAACATTCTTTCGATTGAATCTGCCGGCGGTGAAGGGGCCAAGGCGATGATCGAGGCGATTGTGAAAGAGCCGGAAATCGGCGAGGTTTACACCGGCAAAGTCGTTCGCATTATGAATTTCGGCGCATTTGTGGAATTCCTACCCGGAAAAGATGGCCTCGTGCATATCTCTCAGCTTTCGAAAGAGCGAGTAGAAAAAGTTGAAGATGTGGTTAAAATTGGAGATGAGCTTACGGTCAAGGTAGTAGAGATAGATGCACAAGGGCGGATAAATTTATCGCATAAAGCTACACTTTTGCAAACAAACAATGTATGAGCTTAAATTAAAAAAACTTGCCACGAATATTTATTTGTGGCAATATTTTTTTAGGTAGACATGCTAAAAAAAATAACAGACGCAATTCAACACGGCAGTAGTATCATTAAAATTAAAGGAATAACAGGGCAAGAATTTGTATCCCTGTCTTTTTCTGTGTGGCAAAAGTTTCAGAAGCCAATTCTGATTTTAGCAGAAGATGTAAAAATTGCTCGTTTTTTATATAAAGAAATTCGCGAAATGAATTCAAAAATAGTGCATTATTTAGAGCCGAAAGAGGAAATTGATTTTGAAGTTATAGCGCACGATAAAGATGTTACCTATAATAGACTAAAAACTTTAAATCAGATGGCTAATAATCCGAATCAAGTTTTTGTAATGGCAGAGAGGGCTTTCGCGCAAAATGTTGTAGATAAAAAGCATTTTGCTTTGCCCATGAAACTTTCAATAGGGCAGGCAACAAACTTAGAAAACATAATTCAACACTTAACTAATTTGGGATATATTAATGAAGTGGCAGTCGAAGGCCTTGGGCAATTTTCAGTGCGCGGCGGAATTATAGATATATCCGGAGTTAACGGCGACTTTCGTATTGAGCTTTTTGGTGATGAAATCGATAGTATCCGCAAATTCGATGTTAATACTCAACGCTCCACTCAGAAAATCGACAATTGCGCTATCCTTCCCAGTAAAGAATTTGATGAAAGCGCAAAGATTGCTGATTACTTTGTTACTACTGATTGCGGCGTTGTGCCTCCCCAGCAAAGGGGAGGTGGCATCGCCGAACACACTTCGCGTGGAGGCGATGACGGAGGGGCTTTCCGCAAATCTAATGATGTCATCATCCTCGCCTATAACGCCTGCAAAATTCAAGAAGAACTAACGCTTTTAGGTTCCGAAGATGCTTCCATCGAGCAATTGGCAGAGGCTATCCGCATTCAAAAAGCTGACAAAAAAGAAAAAAGAAAACCACCCGCGCCCGAGTACTCCCAAAAAATCTCAACTTACTACGACCTCCAAGACGGCGATTTCGTCGTCCATCAAATCCATGGCATTGCCAAATTCCTCGGAATCAAGCCCATCGAAATAAACGATATCCGCGGTGATTATCTCGAGCTAGCCTTCGCCGGCACCGATAAGATTTTTGTCCCTGTACAGCAGTTGGATATGGTATTCAAATATGTCGGTAAAAATGAGGATAATATCAAGCTTTCCAAGCTCGGCAGCACCGATTGGAAGAATACCAAAGCGCGCGTGAAAAAGGCTTGCCAAGATATCGCCGAGCAATTGATTGCCCTTTATGCCAAGCGTCAAGAAATCGCCGGCCGCGCTTTCTCCGAGGATACCGAGTGGCAAATCGAGTTTGAGGAAACATTGGAATACGACGAAACGCCCGACCAACTTCGCGCAATTGAAGAAGTTAAAACTGATATGGAGGCACATAAACCCATGGATCGCCTGCTCTGCGGCGATGTTGGATACGGCAAAACCGAAGTCGCCATGCGCGCTGCTTTCAAGGCAGTTATCGACCGCACCCAAGTCGCCTACCTCTGCCCCACCACAGTTCTCGCCAGCCAGCATTTCGAAACTTTCACCAAACGCATGAACCAATTCGGCGTTAAAATTGAGCTTTTATCAAGATTTAGAACCGCCAAAGAGCAAAAGGCAACCCTTGAAAGATTGGCAAGCGGCCAAACCGATATTGTCATCGGCACCCACCGCCTGCTGCAAAAAGATGTGAAATATAAAAATCTCGGCTTGTTGATTATCGATGAAGAGCAGCGTTTCGGCGTCACTCATAAAGAGCGGATTAAAGAGATAAAGACGAATGTTGATGTGCTCACCCTCAGCGCCACTCCGATTCCGCGCACCCTCCATATGTCGCTCGTCGGCATCCGCGATATGTCCACCCTTGCCAAGCCCCCGCGCGATCGCTATCCCGTCGCCACTTATGTCCTCGAATATGATGATGAGGTGATTCATAAGGCGATTTTTAAGGAAATCGCTCGCGGCGGGCAGGTTTACTATCTTCATAATCGAGTTGAAACTATCCAAAAAGTCGCCAGCGATATTGCTAAAATTTCGCCTAACATCGAGGTGCGTATTGCTCACGGGCAGATGAAAGAGCGCGAGCTCGAGCAGATTATGCACCAGATGGCAAATCGCGAAATCGATGTGCTGATTTGCACCACCATTATCGAAACGGGCCTCGACATTCCAAATGTCAACACGATTATTATTGAAAACGCCGATAGAATGGGCCTTGCACAGCTATATCAGCTCCGCGGAAGAGTGGGGAGGAGCAATCGCCTCGCTCATGCCTACCTCACCTATCGCCCCGACAAAATCATCTCAGAAGTGGCGGAAAAACGCCTAAATGCCATCGCGCAGTTTACAGAATTCGGCTCAGGCTTTCGCATTGCCCTGCGCGACCTTGAAATCCGCGGCGCCGGCAACCTCGTCGGCGCCCAGCAATCCGGCCATATGGATGCCATCGGCTACGATTTGTATTGCAAGTTTCTCAGCGAGGCCATCGAGGATTTACGCAACTCAAGCCCCCTTTTGAAAGGGGGTGCCGACGAAGTCGGCGGGGGTTTGTTAGACGACGAAGAAACCCTCATCAACATACCCGTCAATGCCTACATTCCCCATTCCTACATCCCGGGCGAAACTTACCGCCTGGAAATGTATAAACGCATTGCATCCCTTAAAACCGCTGATGACATCGCCGATTGCATAAATGAGCTTCTCGATAGATATGGAAAAGTGCCGCCCGAAGTTCAAAATCTTATCGAAGTGGCCGAGTTAAAATCCATCGCTGAATCCCTGAACCTCGTTGAAATCCGCTATATACAGCCTGAATTCCCCGGTGGCGCACCAAAATACCTATTTAAAATGAAGCGCGGCACTGGCGATAACTTCACAATCGCAGGCAACGACCCCGCCAAAATCCCCAACCTCAAATTCCTGCTATCCTACACAAAAACAATGTCCGAAGTTTTTAATAATTGAACGCTGATGCGCTCCGCGCATACGCTGATCGCCTACGGCGATAATAGATAACCACAGATGTTTTCACGCAATTGCGTGAAAACAAAATCTGCGTGAATCTGCGATGCGAAGCATCTGCGGCATCTGCGTTCTAAAAAAAAGGAGTAATCAACATGCAAAAATTCACCCAAGAATATCGAATCCGCGAAACCGAATGCGATGACAATTCGCAAATCCGCCTGGCTGCCCTGTGGGACATAATGCAAGATGCTGCATATAGCCACGCGGGTATCCTCGGTTTTTCACACAAGGAAATGCTGAAAAATGGCAATTTCTTCGTGCTCTCGCGTATGAATGTTGATATTGCCCATTATCCTAAAGCGCAGGAGAAAATCACTGTTCACACTTATCCCGCCGGGCTGCACAAGCTGTTTTTCATCCGAAAATACGAAATTTTCGATGAGAGCGAGAAAAAAATCGCCGAGGGAACTTCCTTTTGGATTCTTGTCGATTTGCAAACCGCCCGCCCCCTTCGCCCGCAAAAAGCCTATCCCGATACAGCCTTCAACTTCGATTATCAAGGTGAAATCTCAGAGAAAATCGCAGTGCCGGAAAATGCTGAGCTAATCCGCCAAGTGACCGCCGAGTTTTCAGATATCGACGGCAATAATCATGTAAACAATGCTCGATATATCGATTGGATTGAAAATGCAATCCGCGCAGATTCCGCCCCCATTCGTAGCATAGATACCAATTATTTCCGGGAAACAAAACTAGCCGAAACCCTTGACATATATCGCAACGGTGATACAATAGTATTTAAAGACGCCGAAGGCAATGCCCGTTTTGCTGCAGAGATAAAACACTAATGAATAATGAAGAATTAATGATGAATAATGAATAATACTTATCGCTCAACCGAAATATTATTCATTATTAATTCTTCATCATTCATTATTCATTAAGCTTTTCAGGTGAAAATAATGGAAATAAAAAAGTATGCAAATCTTCCCATAGATTTAGCCAACGCCGCTCGGGAAATCCCCAAGCAGCGCCCTTTTACATACATAACTCGGGGCTCCCTCGGCGATGAATACCTCGCCGCCGCCAAGGCGCATCTGAAAGATGAGCACCTCTACATAATCCTCTCCGATACCGGCTCGCCCTTCTGCAATATCCTAAGCACCGTCACCGGCAACGAATATAACCATGCCAGCCTCGCATTCGACGAAGCGCTTGAAACCATGGTCAGCTACAACGGCGGCAACGGCATCGGCAAACCCGGCCTCAATCGCGAAAAAGTACAATACTTTAAGCAAAAAAGCGATTCAAAAATCGCCGTCTATAAACTAAAAGCCACTTCTCATGAGCAGCAAAAAATCCTCGATTACATAATGAAAATTGATGCCGAGGGCTCGAGCTACAATGTCCTCCGCGTCGCCGCCAAGCTCCAACCCGCGCCAAATATTAAAATCTGCTCTCAATTTGTCTATGAATCCCTCGCCGTTGCCGAACTCCAATATTTCTCCAAATCCCCCCTCGAAATCATGCCCATGGATTTTGTCCGAGAGAATGATGGCACCCTCGAACTCTGCTATCATCGCACACTGTAGGGGCGGCTATCAGCCGCCCGCGTTAAAACCTTAATGGATAATGAAGAATTAATGATGAATAATATTTCCCTTAACCGACTTATTTTTCATTATTCAT
>WRBX01000001.1 GCA_009784335.1 Oscillospiraceae bacterium | reverse complement strand
GTCATATTCTTCTCCATAGTTATTTTTAAACTTGATTGAATACCACCAGTTATTTTTTAACCAGTTCTTTTCTGCATAATAATCGATTCTCATTGGTGTATCAATTAGTCTTCCATAATTTGTGACATATCCTTTCATAGGCCAAGGTGTATCTTCATGAGGCGCTGGCTTTCCAAGAACTCTTTTGGGCTCATAGTAACCAAGTTTATCTCGCATCAAGTCAACTTTATGAAATTCGAATGCCTTAACATATCCATGCCTGTCAATGTTATATACGGCAATTACTCTTTCATCTTCTCGTTTTAACATTTAAAATTTCCCCTCCATATTCGGACGCACCAAGGCGCGCCCCTACTATTTTGCAATCAATAATTCTGCGATTTGCACTGCGTTGGTGGCGGCGCCTTTGCGGATATTATCGGCGACAACCCACATATTGAGGGTGCGCGGCTGCGAGAAATCGCGGCGGATGCGGCCGACGAAGGTGCTATCGGAATCGGTTGCGATGGTCGCCAGCGGGTAGATGTTATTTTCGACATCGTCATAAAGAGTGATTCCATCGCTGTTTTTAAGGAGTTCTTTAATATCTTCCACTTCAAATTTGCGAGCGAGCTCGATGTTTATGCTTTCGGAATGGGAATTCAAAATAGGCACGCGCACGGTTGTAGCCGTCACGCCGATGCTCTTATCTCCCAAGATTTTATGGGTTTCATCTATCATTTTTTGCTCTTCTTTTGTGTAGCCATTATCGAGGAAAACATCGATATGAGGCAGGCAATTATTGTAAATCGAGTGCGGCCATTTTTCGGGAGCCTCGCCCTTTGCGGTGCGCTCGAGATCGCGGACGCCTTCCACGCCGGCGCCGCTAACGGCTTGATAGGTGGAATAAATAATGCGGCGGATGCCATATTTTTTGTGCAGCGGGGCGAGGGCGACCATGGCCTGAATGGTGGAGCAATTGGGGTTGGCGATGATGCCTTTGTGCTGCGCGAGCGCCTCGGGATTTACTTCGGGGACAATGAGGGGCACGGATTCGTCCATGCGAAAATGGCTTGAATTATCGATAACCACACAGCCTTTTGCAGCAGCGATTGGAGCGAATTTGGCGCTGGTTGCACCGCCCGCTGAAAAAAGCGCAATATCGAATCCTTCATTGAAGGAGGTTTCGGTGAGCTCGCGGCAAATATATTTTTCGCCCATGAAATCAATCTCTTTGCCGGCAGAGCGCGCGGACGAGAATAGGGTATATTCACAATTCGGGAAACACTTTTCTTCCAAAACTTTTAAGAATGTGCGGCCGACCATGCCGGTGGCGCCGACAACAGCTATTTTGTAAGTTTTCAAATCTATCAATCCTTCCATTATACATTAAAACAAAAAGCCTCTTTTGTCAACAAGTGGCTAGTGATTAGTGGCTAGTGGCTAGTTTAGGCGCATTCTAACCACTAGTCACTAGTCACTAACCACTAATTATCGGTTGAATTTGCTTATTAGAAAGTGCCAGTTTAATTGTATCTACTATTTTATCATTATCAAATTTGAGCGAGTTGGGTTTGCCTTTGGGGTCGTCTTGGCCGAAGGGGATGAAATAGATATTTTTTTTGTTAAGTAAGTCGCCGATATTGCGGGCATTGGTGGATAGGCCATCGTTTCACGGAACTAGTTAAAACCAAATATTGAAAGTTATGAAATCCGGTTAGAAATGACCGGTTTTTTTTGATACTCCTCTAGTTATATTTTTGTTAATTTGCGGTGCGCCGCTGATAACGGAACTGCCTAACTAGAGGGGGCAGTTCCGTTATTTAGTGAAAGGATATATTCGATGGAAGAAAATTTGGGAAGGGCGAAGTGCCGGGCCTGTGGTGAAGATATTTTTTGGGTTAAGACGAAAAATGGAAAGCTTATGCCGATGAATTTTAATGAATTAAAGCAAACACATTTTGCGACTTGCCCGGAGGCCGACAAGTTTAGAAAAAGGAAATAGTTGGGGGAAATAAAAATAGGAGGAAAAAGCTATGGACGCGAGGCAAGAGTATCAAGAATTAAAGCGCAAGGAGGAAATTTACAAAGAGCTTGCGGAAATGGGAGAGCAAGGGCTTAGTGGGATGTTTAAGGATGTGGCGGCTGACTGCCCGAAGTGCCTAAACGAACTTAGGCTTCGGATTGTGAAGTGCCCTTTATGCAATTGGTGGCATGAGAAGGGCAAGGAATGCCTATTATGCGGCGGAGACGAGGGGACAAGCTTATGAAAAAAGAGATTAAGTGCAGGAATCCGAATTGTGCGAGCATGGAGTTTCAGAGTGTGCTAAATGACGAAATGACGCGAGTTATTGCGTGGAAGTGTTGCCAATGTAGCCTTCATCATCCGTTTTCGCATATTTCAATTGAGGTTCACGGACAAGGAGATTATTCCCCGGCGAATGAAAAGATTTATTGCAACGATTGCGGCAAGGATTTTGATATCAATACCGACGCAAAGTTTTGCGACCATTGCGGCGCAAGTTTGCTCAGAGAGGAGAAAAAGCATGTTAGCGAATAGTTATTTGATTTTGCAGGCTATGTGGCAAGTGGCTTTGAATTTTGGGATTGTGGGTTTTGCGATTGGATATGTGATTTATAAGGCATTTGACATTACTGTTTTGGAAAATAGGCGCACCAGGGCGCACTATGAAAAACGCAGGCGGGAGCGCAAGGAATTTGACAGGCAGAGAGAGAGAGATTTCAAGGCAGAGCTAAGGACTAAAAGAGCATTGATATAGGCATTTTTGAAATATGAAAAGCATTTGCTTTTTTGGGCTTGTAATATGTATTAACTTAACGGCCACGAAGGATAGGGTTGAGTGGTTGGTGGGGAAAGTTTGGGGAGTGTGAGGGGTGAAAACGAGCGGAGCGGCGTTTTCAAATCCCCTCGCGATAGGTTTTATCTTTTTATTTATGTTTGATTCTAAAAAAGGAGCAAAGAAATGGTTGTTCTCAAAAGGGAGTGTATGAAATGAGGATAGAAAAAATTTATTGTTATTGCTGTGGGCAGAGATTGGAGTGGAATAATGATTGATTTAGTATTAGATTGTTTTTTTGTATTGTTTTTTTCAGCTTGTTGTTTAGGAGTAGTTATTTTTGTTATTACAGGATTGATTTATTGGGTTTATTGGTTAAATAGAAGGATAAGGCGGTGGAGATAATGATTGATTATACACAAGACGATATTAAAAATGCTCGTGTGATAAATGTGCTTTCAACACCAAATGCCAACTTAAAAAAATCTAACGATATATCAAAATGGGCATTAGAAAAACAAATTACGGTTAAGCCGATAAATATAAATGGAACGCCAACTTGCCCTTGTGGTAATGAGGGATTATGGATTGCAATAGATAAAAATAATTGCAATTTTTGTCCTAGTTGCGGACAGCGCATTGATTGGAGTGAGGAATGAGCAAAGATAAATGGAAAAACGAGGAGTATTGCAAACAATGTATGGCAATTTTAGACACCCCAAGCGGAATGGAAATCAAACTTAATTACGAAAAACCACTAATTATTTATATGAATATATATGACGGACAGCCATTTTGGGCAATGAATATTCAAGAAATGTGTAGCAGGTGTCAAAAATGTGCGATTAACGATTTAATTAGGCATTTAGAGGAATATAAACCGAGTTGGGTAAAATTAGATTGGAGCGTGGAATAATGGGATTTACTAATAACAGGTATCAAGAGTGGGCATGCACTTGTGATATTTGTAATTGCACAGAAGTAGGACATAGTGGAGATATTACAGCAAATAACATAGCATCGTGGACGGCAGAACGATATAAAACAGCATTAAGGACTTATGGATGGAGTATAGGAAAATTCGTTAAATGTCCTGCTTGCAGAGGAGTGAGGAATGATGTATAAGCCATGCAAGAATTGTGGATGGCCAAAGAGAAGGTGCGAGTGCCGGGGGAAGATAAATTGCGATGAAGAGCTTTGGAATCTTAGGCGTGAGCTTTTGAGAACTGAGAATATTGTTGAGAAGTTGGAAGAAATTAAGAAATGCCTAATTCTTATAGCTGGTAGAGTTTAGGTAAAATGTAGAGGGGAGCTGCAAACGAAAGTGTGGTGAAACCTTTGCGCCGAGGGGCTGATTATAACCCGAGCAATATATTTGATTATGAATATGAGGGGGAGCAATTTGCGCGCAATGAGGCACTTTCGGGAAATATAAGTAATTACAGGGTGAAGGAGACGACTTGCGGGCAAATTCTTGAGGCTGATATATATCCAATGCCTGCGCATGGCATGCGCAAGGAATACAATAAGGAGCGGGAGCGGAAAAAGACCGGGGAGGCGCAGAGGAAAATCAATCAGCGCAATCGCCAACGGTTATTTTCACAGCTTTTGCATGCTAACTTCTATCATTTTAGCAATGTGTGGGCTACGCTGACTTATGATAATAGGCACTTGCCGCAGGATTATAAGCAAGCATACAGAGATTTTGAGAGTTATAAAAAGCGGATGGTGCGCCTAGCGGAGCGGGTGAATGAATATTTTTGGGAGCTTATGCAGATTGATTTTTTGCAAGTGCAACCGGCAAAGATAAGCTACATAACATTTTTACAAGCATTAAAAGAATATGAACAAGGAAAGCGAATTAAGGGGAATTTTAACACTATCGCTTTTTATTTGGCGCAAAATTTATCGGCGCCGATGGAGGCTATTAAATATTTGCTTGTGGTTGAACAATCAGAGAATGAGCGCTTTCATCATCATTTAGTGATTAACTTTCCTAACACGGAAATTGTGCAGGCTTTTTGGAAGTTTGGGCGCTCTAATAGTGCGAAGTTTGTTGTGCCGGACAAGCTTTATGGATTAGCGGGATATTTATCGAAGGACTATAAATACAAGAAGGAATATGAGAAATCTTTTACACATTCGAGGAATTTACATATGCCGCACAAATCAGCGAAGATGCGCGATAGGAAAGCTGGCAAGCGGACGGCCGGCAAGATAGCAAATGACAAGCAATATTGCTATGCGTGGTTTGCGCAGAATTATCCCGGCTATGAGCTTGTGGGGTTTCCTGAGGTGCGGACTAATGAATATTTCGGCGGTTATTGGATATATGCCCGGCTTAAAAGGATGGAATGATGGGATATAAGATATTGCGCTCGGTGAATATTCCAAAGAATAAGCAGGTGCTTATAAAGGCGACTTGCCTTGATTTTCGTGACCAACCTTATGATATTAAGCTAAAAATAATAAATTTGAGTGCTTCTTGCGGCGGGGAATATGGTTATTGGTTATTTAGAGTTATGACTAAGGGTGATTCTATTATTTCGGCTAGCATGAAATGCCCTTGTAGCGAAAAGACTTTGGAGCGGGCGCGAAAGAAATTTTATGAAAATTGGGATAAATGAAAAGTTGTCGTTAATGAGCCTAAAAATATGTTTTGCTTAAAACATAGAAGAGGTGAGTTGATATGGCACAATTATCGGATTTTTTGAGAGATGAGCCGAGCTTTTCGGGGCATTTACATAGTGAGCAGCCTGATAGGCCGCAGATGACGGCGAGCCAATTAAAAGCATTTTTTGATTATGTTGCTGTTTTTGGTGTTGCAATTGGGCAAGTGAACGGAGTTATTAATTACTTGATGTCGCCTGATTTTTCTGCCAATGAATTACAGATTATAAATCCTGATAGCGGAGCTTTGCAGAGCTTGCAAGATGGGATTGATTGGCTTAAAGCGCAAGATGATGAAATTAGGCAGGATGTGCAGAATTTAATTAGTAATCTTAATTTAGATTTTGTTACTGATATTACATTTAGCAGTAATCCAAATGCCGTGCAATACTCAATAAAATGGTTAAATCCAGTCACGAATGAGCCAAAAGGATTAGGTTCTGGATTACCTATTTCATCTACTTTGCAATCCGGGATATTAACTGCGGCAAAATTTCAAGAATTTCAAAATAAACTTGATAAATCAACTGTTAATGGTGATATTCTTTTTAACCCTGACAAAGTGTTTACTGTTTCAGGAGATAATTTAAGATACAATTTCCGATATAAAAATCCTGTAATTGATAGTGGATTTAATAATTTTTGGGAAAACATACCAAAGGCTAACGCTTTTGAACCGGGAATTTTAACTGCGGCAAAATTTAACGAGATACATACTCATCAGAATAAGGCGGTGCTTGATAAATTTGGCGAGAGCGGAGGACAGCCTACATATAACGGAAATCCTATTGGTGGGGGAGGCGGCACTTCAAATTTTGATGATTTGAGCAATCGGCCTAAATATAACGGTGTTCCTATGACCGGTGAAACTAATGTTATTAGCGGTGGTGGCGGCGGGGATGTTTATTTATCCGGAAACAATACTTTTACCGGTGATAACTCTTTTAGTAAAAAAGTTAAAATGAACGATAGTTTAGAAGTGCCGGCGGCTTTTGTTTCTAATTTTATCAATGTTAATAATGCTATTAATTTTGACGCCGCTGGTAAAAACAAGATTGAAAGAAATAATTCGACTAATAAATGGACGGCTCAAATTGACAATATATCGGCTAATGACGGAGTTTATGATAATAATCAGAGAGTTTATTCTCCTGTGAACCCTCCTCCAGGTGGAGGGAGCGGGAAATGTCTTAGAACTGCCACAATTATTGTTGGTAATGAAAATGAGGGTGATATAGCTGAAAACTGCGATATTTTATACAATGGCACAACTATAACACTAAAAGAGATTTTTGACTTTGTGCCGAACGGTTTTACCGGAGATATTATATTTCGCAGAGGCACTTATAACTTAACTCAAACAGGAGATAATCAAACAAAGATTATCAAGGGCAGGATATATGGCGAAGATTGTGTTTTTCAAATGTCTAATAACTGCAATTTACTATTTTCTAACAGTTCAGAAAAGGTTTTTATTGAAGGCATAAAATTTCAAAGCAATAATGTTCCTATTGTGAAAAGCAGCAATTCAAACTTGCATTTTTTTAACTGCAATTTTAGCAGTGTTAAGATTGAGCAAGTTTTGGGTGTTGTTGGCGGTAATTTAACTATTGATAATTGCAAACTAACTATTCTTCCGGATGTTAGATATATTAATCGATTTATTATGCTTAATTCTCATATTGTTTTGCACTTTTCTATGGCTCAATATCCGGCTGTTACAACCGGAGCGGGAATGGATATTTTGCGCACAACTATTGATGGATGTAAATTCTATATTACCGGAAATCAAAGCTCTACAAGTTATGATGTGTTATTTTATGGAAAGAATGGAATTGATATTTCGAACTGTGAATTTATAACAACCGGAAATGTGAATTATAGGGGATATACTTTAACAAATTTGAATGTTACCAATTGTTATATTGATGGTGGTAGCCAATGGGGCGCTAATAATGTATTTAACGCATTTTTATTTAGCACAGTTGCTGGAACACCTAATAACTTAATTGTTAAAATATTAAGATGTAAACATAATATTTCAATAACAATAGAAACTGCAAACGGAAACATTGGCACATATTATGGAGCGGGCACGAAAATCAGAGAATATGCAGTTATTGATTGTGATTTTAATTTTACATTTAATGTTACAAATATGAATAACGGAATACCATTTGTTTGGTTTTGGAATTATGATATAGCAAGATTTGAAGATAACAGGGTTATAATAAATGCACCGGGTATAAGAAATTCTGATATACCAACACGGCAATGGACTGTAATGGGCATGCAAGAACACGGGCAATTACGGCGTAATTCTATAATTCCGGGTGTTATAGACCCCTCGTGGAATAACTGCATATCTGCATTTGGTGGTTATAGAAAATATATTGAATCTAACTGGGTTGTTTATAAAGATGCTAATTCACATATTTATTTAGTCGAAGGCGCCTCATCTGCAAGAATGATACATCGTAACATTTGCAATAGGCGTTATTTAAGTGGGACAACTGACACTAATTTTCCTGATAGCGGTTCAACTGTTAGCGGAGTATTTGGTTTTAATACCGGAAATACATTCTAATTAACAAATGCGGAAGTTGCATTTCCCGATTCTTCCTCTTCTGTTAGCGGTGCTTTTGCTTTTAATAGGTAAGGAGTTTAATTATGGAAAAATTGAAAGAAATAAAAGTGGTTGATTTATTAAAAATAGGTGGTGTTGTTTTAGCCATAGTAGCTTCATTTTTAACATTACAATTTGAGGTTAATTCGATTAAAAATGATATGCGTGAGCTTAAGGAAATCAAAATAGAGAAAGAGTTAGGAATTATAAAAGCTGACCTTGATTATATCAAGAGCGACATTTCTATTCTAATAAAGGAGTTGACGAGACGATGAGTTGGATTCGAGCGGCAAGCATTAGGGCGCTAAAAACTGTGGCGCAGTCGGCTATTGCAATAATAGGACTTACGGCAGCTTGGCACGAGGTTGACTGGAAAATTGTTGTTTCAACTTCACTATTGGCCGGATTTTTATCTCTTTTGACGAGTGTGACAGGCCTCCCGGAAGTTGAAGGCTCAAAAAAAAGCTAAGACTAGGAGATTAAAATGAAAATTGCGATTGACGCGGGGCATGGGTTTAATACGCCTGGCAAACGCTCGCCTGATGGAACTATGCGAGAGTGGAGCTTCAATTCCGATGTGGCAACTAGAGTTTGTGAATTACTTAAAAAATATGGCATAAATACGCTGAGAACTGACGATATTATGGGAAAAAATGATATAGGACTTTCCGATAGGTCGCAAATGATAAGGGCTGAGAAATGCGATTTAAGCGTGAGCATACATGCTAACGCGGGCGGAGGGACAGGCATTGAGACTTTCGCATATAAGCCCGGGACGAATGCTGATAAATTGGCAAATCTTGTGCAGGCGCATTTAATTCGCAAGACAGGGATGAGAGATAGAGGAGTTAAATATTCGGGGTTTCATATGGTGGTTTATCCTCCATGCCCGGCGATACTTTGTGAGCTTGGATTTATGGATAACGCCAGTGATTTGGGTAAATTAAAAAGTGATGATTATAGGTTTTATTGCGCTACGGCTATAGTTGCCGGGATACTTGAATATTTAAGAATCGAAAACAAGGAGGACGAGATGACTAACGAGCAATTTGCAAAAATGATGGACCATTATCTTTATGAGCGAGGGCTTAAGCCGAGGTTATATAACGAGCATATAAAGCAAGGGATTACTGATGGAACAAGGCCGCAGAGCTGGGCTACGCGCGAGGAAGTTGCAATGATGATTAGTAGGATTTAGGGGCTTAGCAATGGGAAAGAAATTTGATATTACATATTGGCTTTCTGATGATGGGCTTGAGCGCATTAGAATTTATTCCTATGATGGAAACACAAAAGCGCAGATTGCGGCACTTATGGGGTGCGGACTTTCGACACTTAAAAAATATGAGAAAGATGATGTGAGTCTTGCTAAGGCTATAAATGCCGGGCGTGATGAGCTCTTAAAAGAGATTGAGATTTCGGCTTTTAAGCAGGCAAAGGGATATTACAAGACAATTATTGAATATGAAAGGGTTGAGGTTAGCGGGAATGATAAGGCCGGCAAAATCAAACCGCTGGAAACAGTTAAGCGCGTGGAGCGGGAGGTGTGGGTGCCTCCTGATTGGCGGGCTACTTCGTTCATAATGAGGAACTTGAAACCTGATTCGTGGGATAAATTGAAAAATGAGAGCGTGAAGGCGCAGGCCGCTTTGGCTGATTCGGCATTTAATATGTTTGCGATTCGAATGGAGGGGCAGGATTCCGATGACGACTTGGGAGGTTAAAAATGGTGTTAAGGAAATTATATTAACCGGCACGCCGCAAAAGGCGCAAATTCCATTTTTCAAATCTAGAAATAGGCATACATGTTATGGTGGGGCAAGGGGCGGCGGCAAATCGTGGGCTATGAGGCGAAAGCTTGTTATGTTGGCTTGCAGATATGCCGGATTAAAAATATTACTGCTTAGGCGGACTTATCCTGAAATAGCAACTAATCATATTAATCAGCTTATGAATGAGCTTATACCTTGCGGGATTGCAAAATATAACGATAGCAAAAAGACTTTTACATTTGCCAATGGTTCAACAATAAAGCTTGGATATTGCGCAAGTTACAAAGACAGCTTGCAATATCAGGGGCAGGAATACGATGTGCAAGGATTTGAAGAGGCGACCGGGTTTGAGGAAGAGTGGGTTAATTTTATTCAAACTGCGCTTAGAACAACAAGGAAGGACTTTACGCCGCGCGCATATTACACTTGCAACCCCGGCGGAGTTGGGCATTCGTGGGTTAAGAGGCTTTTTATAGATAGAAATTTCAATAAGAATGAAAACCCTGATGATTATGTTTTTTATCCTGCAAAGGTGGATGATAACGAATTTTTGAGGGATACCGAATATAAGCAAATGCTTATGAAATTGCCTGAGGATTTGAGAAGGGCGCATTTAGACGGCGACTGGGATGTTTATGCAGGGCAATATTTTAAGGAATTTAAGAGAGATTTGCACACTTGCCCGCCTTTTGAAATACCGAATAATTGGACGAAGTTTAGGGCTTTGGATTATGGGCAAGACATGACGGCGTGCTTATGGTTTGCTGTTAGCACTGAAAATAGAGTTTACATATACCGTGAGCTTTATGAGCCTAATTTGATACTTTCGCAGGCTGCATTAAGAATTAAAGAACTAACTCCAAAGGAAGAGAAAATTGCATATACGACTGCAAGCCCTGATTTATGGAACTCACGGCAAGAGACCGGGACTAGCGGAGTGGAGATTATGCGAAAGAGTGGACTATCGGGAATTATCAAGGCGAATAATTCAAGGGTTTCCGGTTGGAGAGTTATTAAAGAATATTTGCATTTTGATAAAGATAAAGATGGCGGTGAGCCTAAAATGCAAATATTTGAGAATTGCAAAAACTTAATTCGCACGCTTCCGCAACTACAATATGACCAAAGGCGAATCGAGGATGTTGCACGCGAGCCGCATGAGCTTTCTCATGCACCCGAAGCTTTAAGATATGGGTTGATGAGCAGGCCGAGGGCTGCAATACTGCCTAATAAGAAAAAAGAAATTTGGGATTTTGAAAAGCAGACTTATACAAATGACGGTTTATTTGGTTTTGGAGGAGCGGGAATATGAAGATTGCTATTTGGAAGAGTGAAAATGGCGAATTAGTTGAAAAATGGAGGTTTGAAATGGGCGGACATAATGCAAGAAGAATTGAATATGAGAACAGGCACTTTGAACGCGAAAGAATAAAAACATTGAAGCGCGATAAAAAGGAGCAAAAAAAAGCTGAGAAAAAGAAAACCATTGATGAGATAAATGCGGAAATATTATTTGAAAATATTAACAGTTATAACGGAAGCCAAGATGGGCAAAAAGAATACATTGATAATTAATTGAGGTGAATTTCATGGGAAAAAACAAAAAAGATGAGAGTGATTTGCAGATAACTGATACATATTCGAAATATCGGAAGGGGATTAGTTATCTGCAACAATTTAACTTTTTTAATGATACTGATAAATGCCATCGGTTTTTTGAGGGCGACCAATGGCGCGGAGTGAATGTTCCGAGCAATTCGGGGGTTAGCCTACCGGTGCTTAATATTATCAAGCCTATTTTGCTTTATAAAATAGGTGTTGTTGCGCAAAAGGGATTTGCAATTAATTATTCGGCTACTAATTATGATGACCCTAATTTGCAAATTAAGGCGACAAAGGTTTGCGATTTGCTTAATGCCGACGCACAAAGAAACTGGGAAAATCTTAATCTTGATACTGCTACATGGGAGATTGCTTTAGATAGCGGAATTACCGGAGAGAAATATGCATATTTCTTTCCAAAGATATCGAAACATACTGAGATTACACAGCCGGCTATTATTAGCCCGGTTATTAGCATTGATGATGAAGGAAACGAAATTATTGAATCTTATGATGAAATTCCGGCTATTGAAAGTGAATTTGAACGGCTTGACGGAATTGAAATGAAGCAGGTTGACGGAACTAATATTTTATTCGGTGATGAGAATAACCCTGAATTGCAAGAACAACCATACATACTGCTACCTTATCGTGACAGCGTTAGAAATGTTATTGCCGAGGCTGAGGATAACGGCATACCTAAGGAAGAATTAGACCTTATAATTGCAGATACCGATTATGATTATCAAGCCGGAGACCGAGCAAAAGATGAAGTTAATACAAGCGGAAATAATGGGAAATGCAATGTTATTGTGCATTTTAAGAAGATTGACAATGTTGTGCATTTTAAGAAGACGACTAAATTTGCAACTGTGCAAGATTGGACGAAGACCGGGATGAAGCTTTATCCGATTGCGGGGTTTTTATGGAATGGGTTAAAAGGTTCTGCTAGGGGACTAGGTGAAGTTTTATATAACATTCCAAATCAGATTGAGATAAATCGAACCAAAGCGCGAGAACTTATGCAGATTAAGACCAGCGGAAACATTTTAGCATATAACAAGCGGGCAATTCCTGACCCTTCGCCGCTTATGAATGGTAGCAATATTATCGGACTTGATGATGATGACGCCAGGGAAATAGCCTCGCTTATTGCTTATTTGAAACCGCCGCCTATGAATAGCGAGGTTCGAGAATCATCTGCAACACTTATGAACCAAACGAGAGAGCTTGCCGGGGCGGGAGATATTGCGCTTGGAGCTGTTAATCCTGAGAAGGCGAGTGGTGCGGCTATACTCGCTGTTCGGGATGCGGCGGCTGTTCCACTTAATGGGCAAGGGGCAAGATTTAGGAAGTTTATTGAAGATATTGCAAGGATTTTGATTGATATTAAGAACGGATATTCGCCTAATGGGATTGATGTTGTTATCGAAGAAGAAATTCAAAGCGGAGTTGATAACTTTGGAAATCCGATTATGGAGACAGTTGAAGTTATTGAAACTATTCCTGCAGAAATTATGGAAAAAATAAAGCTTTCTATTAAGGTTGATGTTTCGCCTGCTGACCCTTGGAGCAAATATGCTGAAGGGCAGAGGCTGGAAGGAATATTGAAAATGCTACTTGAACGAGGAAAATTTGATGAGATTGACTTTATTGAAAGCTTGCCTGATGACACAATTTTATCAAAACAAAACATATTAGAGCGACTTAGGAGCAAACAGCAACCGGCTCCTCCTCCTCTTCCTCCTAATATGCCACCGGGACAAGCTCCGCCCGGTGCTAATCCGCCGCAAATACCGCTTGAAGCAATAATGGCAATGGCAGGGCAGGGCGCAGGTGCGCCACCGATTATGTGAAAAAGCAAAATTAAATAATTGCGTAATTCGGAATTCGCAACCGAAAGAAAGAGGTATTTATATGGAAAAGCAAGATTTGACGCAAGCGGAATCGTCAACCGCGGAAATGATTTCTGATGAGCCGGAATTTACTGCTGATGAAGGCTTATCAGCCGAAACGGGCGAAGATAGCTTGGAATCGCCCACCGAGCAAAATAAAGGCGAAGAACCGGCAGAATCGCCGACTGCCGATGAAGAAGAGGAAACTCTAACAAGCAGCACAGGGAAGGAAGTTCCCGAAGCACGAGTTGATGAGATTATTCGCGCGCGAGTTAATGAGATTAACCGAAAGAATGCTATGGAAAAGGCGGCATTAGAGCGACAAGTTTCAATGGCTCATCAAGCCTTAGGGCTTAACCCCGGAGAAACAATAGAGGATAGGCTGATTGAAGCTGAGGCTTATAATCGAAATGTTTTGCCGGAAGTTATTAAGGCCGAGCGGGCGAGGCAAGAAATATATATCTCACAACAAGTGCAGAATCACCCTGTTGTTCTTGAGGCAGAGACACTTAGGGCGGAAAAGATAGCTAATGAGGACTTTCAAGCTATTAAGACTGCATTTCCTGATGTTGCGGCTTCTAACATGGACGAAGTTTTGAATGCTATCGGAGCTGACAAAGAAAGGTTTTTTGATTTAAGGTTCAAAGCTGGACTTTCTGCTGACATGGCATATCAGGTGATTCAAACACAAAAGGCACGGACTGAAAAGCCCATGCCTGCGAGCGCAGGAAAACTTAAACAGGTGGCAAATAATCCTGATAAATTACTTACGCCTGATGAGGTGAGGGCGCTACCCGACAGCGCTTATGATGACCCGATTGTTTTTCGGCAAGTGGAAAAATCAATGGCGAGTTGGTATAAAAAATAGCCTTTTCAATTAGATAAGTGTTTTTGCTTGTTAGTTTGGCGACTTGGAGCAAAAACAAGAACAAAAGATAGCGGCAACGGAGCGGGAGCTCTATCGCTTCTTGTATTTAAAAGAAAGAAATAGGTGATTATTATGCTTAGAATTAATTTTATACCGCAAATGTGGGCTAAAAAAATTCAAAGAGAGCTTGCACTCTCTGAAATAATTGCAAGAGACACTAACCGCGCTTTCGAAGGTGACGCGAAGATGGGAAATACTGTTAAGATTTTGACGGCTGAGACCGCCACTATCGGAACTTATACTCCCGGAACCGATATCACTATCGAAACTAAACCCGGGATAGTTGTGAGCCTTCCTATCAACCAATTCAAATACTTTGCATTTAATGTTGATGATGTTGAGAAAGCGCAGGCATTGCCTGAAATGCAATCAGCATATATTGAAACTGCAAAGAATGGACTTGTTAATGATTCGGAAGGGTTCTTGGCCGGGCTTGCAGCAGGAGTTTCCGACGCGGCTCAAATTGTTGCAGCTGATGTTACAACGCCTGATGAAGCTTTGGCGGCAGTTGATAGCGCATTGCAAAAACTTTATGACAATAAAGTTGCAATTAATGCTGATACTGTTATCGAGATTTCTCCTAAATATTACGGCTTACTTCGCCGAAAGATTGAAGAGCTATCAACCAATAACCCCGAATTTATCAAGACCGGTGAGATTGGGCGTTATGGTGGTGCTAAGGTTAAAATGACAGCTGCATTCGGCACCGAAGCGCAGACTGTTCATAATCTTTTTGTGCGGACGAAAAATTCTATTGCATATGTTTCTAAAGTTACTAATTTGGAAACTACTCGGATGGAAAAACAATTTGCTGATTTGGTTCGAGGATTGCATGTTTACGGCGGTGTTATATCACGGCCGAAAGAATTAGTTGTGGTTAAAGCTGATTTTGATCCTGCTTAATAGATTAACGGAGGCGAGCCCTGCCTCCGAAAGGGTGGAGGCTTTTATGCTTTTTACCTTCATCCTTTTGGAAGCAGGGAGTATCAGGGGACAGGAAAGGTGAGGTGGATATGACTAACTTAAAAGATTTTTATATTAAAGTGTGCAGGCTGATTGAGGAATGGACTAATGACAATCAAATTACCGATGACGAGGATATTCGCGCGAAATTACCGGTGCTTACCATGCAGGGGATAACAAAGATTTTGCAAGTGAAGCCTATTGTTAAATTTGCAATTCTTCCTGCTACTGAGGCAAGCGAGCAAATGAACTTTTCTCTTTTTGAATTGCCGGAAGATTTATATCAAATAAGGGTTGTTATGCCGAAACATATTGATTATAGGCTTGTTGGTGATGGAAATAACAACTATTTAAGATATGAAAATAGTGCTGATTTGCAGGATGTTTATATTGAATATGAGGCTTTTCATCCTACTATTTCAATTACTACTCCTATTGCGGCAGATGAAAACAAGAATTTTATTATTGAATTAACTGATGATTGCATACCTATACTTGAAAATTTTGTTGCTATGGGATTGACGATTGAGAGCTCGGAGCTTTACGGACATTTCTTTGAGCAATATCAGAGCGGAATGGCCAATTTGACGAATAGCAGGAGCAAAAAACTGGTTGAATTTATGAATTAGCCGGGGAGGTGAGCGAGACTTGAGCAAATTTTATTCGGATTGGTTTAATAAGAAGGAAAAAAAGACTAATGCAGAGGCTAATAAAATTGTCTCTGAAATTTTTAATACGAGTGAAGTTGCGAGGGCTAGCGCGCCGCGAGTGCGCCAACCGGTTATTGTTAGAGATGAGCGCGGAAAGCCTGCATTTAATAAGAATATTGATTATCAGGCGCAGATTAACCTTGCGAGAGAGCGAGACCCGAGCAATTATGCACGGCTTGCCGAGCTTGAGGCGGCTAGGAATGCGAAGATTAAGGCTGATAGGAAGGCATATACTGATTGGAGCGGGGAGCGGGCGAAGAAGACAACGGAATATAAGAAGCAGCTTAGGCAACAATTGAAGAATGATACTGAAATTTCTCGAATGCCTTATGCTACATATCCTATTGCTAATAAGTTATTATCTCCAAATACACTTGATAATACTAAAAATATAGCTCAAAAATCAGCGGCAACTTTATCAAGGGCAAGCCAGGGAATTGAGGATTTTGGGTGGAAAACTATATATGGAGCGGGTTCATATATAAATCAAAAAAGGTTAGATGAATTAGATAATCCTCGAAAAAATTGGAAATATAAATATGCAATGGATAAAAACCCCGAGTATATTAAGGGGATAAGTGATAAATATGAAGAAATTATACGAGGCATAGCTGATAGAATAGCTGATATTGATGACATCCGAAATTATAATTATGATACAGGAAGCAAGTTTTTAAATGATACGGCTGATTTTGCAGGCAATATTTTACCTATAATGGCACTATCGGCTGTTACCGGCGGAACGGCGGCGGCTCCTTTTGTTTCGCCTGCGGCCGGGGCTTCATCTGCTTACGGGCAGGCTTCAGCTAACATATTAAATAAAGGCGGAAATTTTGAAGAGGCTAACAAAGAAGGGATGATTTCGACTATACCTTATGCGCTATTTCCTATTGCAAATAAAGCTTTATCGCCTATTACAAGCAAGGTTGCTTCGGCAACTGCCGGAAGGATAGGAAATGATTTATTGCGAACTACTGCAACACACGGGTTGAAAAGCGGACTTAGCGGAACGGCTGTGGGAGCTACAAGCGGAGCTATAAAAGGAATAGCTCGAGGAGACAGTGCCGCTGATATAGCTAGCGGAGCGGGGAGCGAGGCACTTTCTATGGGTGGATTTGGTTTAGCTATGGGACTTGGAAGCGGGCTTTCGCAAGGATTAAAAGGCGAGGTTGTGCCGCAGACGCAGAGAGCACCGACGCTGAGGAGCGAGCTGAGAAAGAGTGAATATTTTGGCAATGAAAAGAATTTAGAGGAGATTAAGAAGGCATATAGGCAATATGCAAAAGCACATCACCCTGACCAATTTTATAAAGATGGGCAAGCAAGAGTTGACGCAGAAACTAAAATAATGGGGCAAATAAACAAAGAATATGCTGACCTTGAGAAACTATTTGCAAAGGGTGATAAAGCGGGGATTATGGAGCGGATGCGGAGCTGGGCGAGCTCACTTCGCGCGCGGCCGCAGACAACGGATGTGAAGAATGCGCTTGCTTTGCTCGAGGATAATTCTGTGAGGATTAATAGTTCGGCGGGAATTGCCCCGGCGGCACCGGTAGCTCAAGCACAGGGAGCGGGAGTTGCTCCGGCACAGCCTGCGGGGAGTGTAGTGGCGTCAGTTTCCGTGCAAAATATTCAGCAAGCAAAGAATAATTTTATTAGACAAGTTGAAAATTTTTCAAAAGGAAATTTAAAAAGTAGCGAGATTATAAGTTATGGAATGACTCCTGCAGTATATAAGGAAGCTATTAATGCACCATCACTTCCTATGCTATTGACACAAAAAACATTAGACAAAGCTTTCAATAAACATGATTTTTCAATAGATGAAATTATTAATACTTTTGACCAAGTGCAAAATCCAAACATTATATTGAAATCAGCGAGTCATAAAGGAGATTTTGTTATTCTTACTGATATGATTAACAAGCGAGGACAAGAGGTTATTATTCCTTTAAGCTTATACAAAGAAGGTAATCAATTTAAAGCTAACGCTTTGAAAAGCATATATGGGCGAAGTAATTTTGCTAACTGGATTAAATCACAAGAGGTGGCTTGGGCAAATGAAAACGGCTTGGAAATGCTAAACTCCTTCGGGCTACAATTGCCCACGCAGATAGCAAATACACAAACCGCTCAAGGAGCAGCTAACGAATTAACTACTTCCTATAATAATAGTATAGCCGAAAACGCAAAAAATGTCAACAATTTGGAAAATATTTCGCCGCTTACGCAAACTCAGGAGGCCTCTGTTGGAAAATATAAAACGCAGATTAATAAATATTTCCGTGAAAATGGCATTAATAATGTTAATAATGAGGAAATTACGCGACTTGCGACTGAACTTGCGCGGGGGAGGGCTCCTGAGGGGATTGATGGTTTTCTTAATAGCATTTATAACAAACCGATTGCAGATGATTTTAACAAGCGGATTATTGAGGCAAAAAGGCAATTAAAGGGCTCACAGATTACACTTAGCGATACGGAAAAGAACGAGCTTAGATATCTACTGGGAAGCAAATGGTATCCTCAACTTTCTAAATATGTGAAGATTACTCCGAGCGGAGCGGGTGGAGTGGATATGCTATGGCAACAATTATCGGAGCAATATCCTGATTTATTTCCGGCTGAGATACTTGCGCCCGGTGACCAATTGGCGCACATTATTGAATTTGGCAAAACGCCAATAACTCGGCAGACATTGGGCGAGGGGCTGGGGACGAGCGAGCAGAACAGGATAAATGAGCAATTTGATAGCATGGCACGGAGAATGCAGGGCGAGGCTATTCGGCAGAACAATATGGAGGAGGCTACCGAGAAATATAAGCGGACGGACAAGGCTTTTAATCCTATTACTAACAAGAAGAGTGATTTTGCCAATGAGATGGAAAAGAAAATTGCGGTGACCGAATCTCGCAGGGAGGTTGCATATAATAAATTTCATGACGCAGTTGCTCCATATATTAAACTTAATGCTGACCCGGGGCAAGTGCGGAGGCTGACGCAGAGCATTGCGAGGGATATTTATTATAAGCGCGAGGCTTATGAGCCTAATGTTAAAACACTTATGGGGCTGATGACTGAGGCCAAGGACGGAGTTTATAGCTTTCGCGGATTAATTGAAGATATGAAACACTCTATGCTCCATCCGGCAGAAGTTACGGAAAGCTGGGAGTTTCCTGATTTTGCGACTTCTTTTGCTGATATGAAAGATTTAAGAGGCAAGAAAATAGGGCTTGCAGACGGAGCGACATTAACGCCTGAAATGATGATTGATAAGCTTGCGCCAAAAGGCTCTGATATGCATAAAAATCTTACGCAAGATATTGTTTATGGTGAGGAAACAGCGAAAAGGATTGCAAATCAAGTTGAAAGATGGGGAATTGGCGAGCTGAGCCGCATACAAAAAGAAACAGGATTTAAGCCATATAGCAAAGAGGACGCGGCGGCTAATTACTTGCGCGAGGGCAAGAAACAAGTGCGCGGCAAAGACGGTTGGATGGAATATGCCGCTTATACGATGGATGATGTTAAACAAGCATTTCCAAATCAGCCTGAGAAGTGGGATATGATACAAAAGGCTTCTGATGAGGTTGGCAGGGTTTATGATGGAATGTTTGCGCTTTATGATGAAACGCTTAGAAAAGTTTATCAGCCTGCTATTGACGCAGTTAAGGCACAAATATCAGATAAAGAAAATATAATTTCTGCTATTGAAAATCATGCCCGCCGAATGAAAGGGATGAATGAATCTGAAACAAAGCAAGTTAACGCTCTAAATAAAGAAATTGAAAAGCTCGGATATGAGAAACTAAATTTGCAAGATTCGATGAGACAATATGAATTGCAATTCCGCAAGAATTACACTCACCACGGACGCAAGCGTAGCGGGTTTTTGCCGGGGCTTTGGAGAACTATTACGCAGGATATAAATATTAATCCTCAAATTGTTGGAAAGACAGGGCAGACGGAAGGATATAAGAACTTTTTGGGAATGATGTTGCCGCAGGGCAAGGGTGCATATACGCCGGGACTTATTGGGAATGCTACAAAATACATTGAGCAAGTTGCGCCGGTGATTGGATATACTCAGCATGTTAAAACTATGAGACGATGGAATGATGAGCTTCGTGATGTTACCGGGCATGATAAGAATGCAAATGCTGTTGTGAGCTATATGCATAAGCATATTAATCAGATTATTAATAAAACGAATGCTATTGATAGGGAAGTTCAGCGCGAGAATAGCCGAAAGTGGTTTCAAGCACTTAATCAAGCAAATAATAGAGTGCGCGAGAATGCGATTCTTTGGAATGCTTCGGCAGGGGTTGCCAACTTCTTTAACTTACAGCGGACGGCGAGATATATTCAAGCGCCTGATGAATGGACGGCAGGGGTTAAAGGTGCGCTTGAGGCACTTAATCCTAACTCAAAGGCACATGAAAAACTTGCTGACAGCACATTTTGGATGAGTAAATTTGAAGATACCCCGCTTAATTTGCAACCTGAGAAGCTTTCGAAATATTGGCGCAAGGGCGGGATTGAGTTTATGCGCATTGGTGACCGAATTACTTCTGCGGTTACATGGTTTGCGGCTAGGGAGCAAGGGATTAAGAAAGGGCTTTCGGGGGATGAGCTTTCGAGATATGCTGACACTATTGCGCGCAGAGCCGCGCCTGGATTTACTACAAATGAAATGCCGCGGGTATATAATAGTAAATTGGCAAAAGTTTTTGCGCCGTTTCAGCACCAGGTTGGAGCAGACAAAAGAGAATATGCGGGAGCTATTCGTGATTTATTTAACGGAAAGCCTGCCGGGTTTATAGGAATGACAGTTACACTATTTATTATGAATGGAATTATTAGGAAGTTTATTGAACGGCAGATTGGGCCTGACCCTATTGGAAATGCGATTCTCGGATTTAATGAGAACCCTGATGATAGTGTGGCAATGAGGGGACTTAATGCAGCAAAGGCGGCGGCGGTTGATTATGCTGTGACCGAGCCATTTGCTAACTTGGCATTTAAGCTGATACCTGAGAACTTTAGGAATAAATACATAGGCGACCGAGACCCTGATAGATTTGGCGGGGCAAGCATGGTGACGGACGCACTGCTTAATCCACTTGCTGATTTGACTGACGCGGCGGTGCCAGAAGATGGGGTTGACAAAAGAGGGAAAGCGGCAGACGCTGTGCAAGATTTATTGCTTAGCTTTGGGTTGCCCGGCGGTGGGGTTGCTGTTAATAGAGCGGTTAGCGGAATGCAGAATTTTGGTTGGTTGCCGAGATATTCACCAGCAACTTTTGATGAGGAAGGTAATATTAATAGTGAGGGCGGATGGAGACGCAATGAATTTCCTGCCAGTTATGATAAAAAAGGAAAATTAAGATTTCCAATGAATGATAGCATTGGGACATTTTCAAAGAATGCGCTATTTGGGACTTTTGCAACTAGGGATGGAAGGGATTATTTAGAAAGTAATAAAATAGCAAAAGGTGAAAATAAAACAGCACAAATTGAAGAGCTTTATCGCATGGGGGCGAACCCTAAATATGCGATTGAGATTATTGACGCGGCGAGTGCGCTAAAGCCGGAACGGGATTCGGAGGGGAATGTTACTGAGAGCGGAGTGCAAAAGATTAGGGATTTTGTGCTTGAAACAAAGCTCACGCCTGAGCAGAGGGATTATATGTTTAGTGAAGTGTTTGGTAAAAAAGAGGATATAAATGCTTATGCTAGGCTTGCTGATATAAATCGCGACGCGGCGATTGAATTTGGGAAATACTACGGCAAACTTAGAAATTATGAAAACATGAATTATAAAGAGCAAGAGAGCTTTGATAAGAATTATGGGAAATATGTTGCGGTGGAGGCTTTGGGCGTTGATATGGTGGATTACTTGCCAAAACTTTATGATATTAAAGAGATTAAGGGAGTTAAAGACAGCAAAGGAAAGACGATTAGCGGCTCATATAAGGCGGCTGTTGAGAAAGCTATAAAAGAGCTTGATATTCCTCAGATACAAAAGGACTTGCTATTTATTACCGGGTATAGCAGTTTTGACGCCGGCACTTCGACAAATGTGGCGATTACTTCGCGGGTGCTTGATTATATTAATGGGCTTGATATTGATGATGTTGAGAAAAATGCATATAAGGAACTTTTAAAATTGCCGACAAACTGGACTGCAACGAGCGGCGGAAGCGGGACGAGTTCGAAGGCTAAAAAACCGAAGGCGCCGAAGAAACCTAAAAATACTAAAAGACTTAAATTTTAATTTTATAGCGAAGGATATCGCCACTAAAAAAGACACTGGATTGCTTCGGGCGCAAGCGCCCTCGCAATGACGGGAGGGAAAGATTATGGCATTTATACCGAGTAGGCGGCCAAAACTTGGCAAGCCGAATATTGTTAATCAAAAATTCCAAAACATTCGCGGGGTTGATTTTAGGAGCATTACATGCAAAAATAATCGCTCGCCTGATATGCAGAATATGTATCGCGATTGGTTTTCGGACGGCGATTGCATTCAGATGTTTCCCGGGTTTCGGGCGATTGCTGATTTTAATTTTACTGACAGCGCGCCGTCGGGGAATAATGTGGTTCGAGGCATACATTTTTTTGAGTATAAAGACAATTATAACAAAAAAATTAAAAAAGTTTATATTCATCATGGAAGAAAGTTTTTTGAATGGACTAACTTTGATGAATGCAATAAACCCGAAAACTGGGAAACTCCGATTGCTCCTAATTTCTTAGAGATTTATTCTAATATGGATTATGAAAACAATAGTAAAAGTGTTGTTTTTAACAATAAGCTATATATGGTTGACGGTGCTTATTTTTATGTTTGCGATGGAACAAGTTTTGGACTTGTGCAACAAAGCTCTGATGTTTATATACCTACTACATATATAAATAGAACTTCTCTCGGTGGAGGTTCAAGATATGAACAGCGGAATATGTTGACAAGCAAATTTAAGAATTTAGCGCGCGGAGATGGAAATAGTAAAACTTTTCATCTATCGGAAAAAAATCTTGATTTTGTTGAGGATGTTTTTATAAATGGAGTTTTAACCACTGCTTATACTGTTAATTTAGTTGACGGGACTGTTACTTTTACTAATGCGCCGCCCGGGCCTGCTATGCCCGGGGTTGATAATATTGAATTTATTGCGGCGAGGTGGATGCAAGACCAATATGAAAAAATTGGGTGGAATAGGGAAATTATAATATTTGATAATAGGATTTTTCTGACCGGACATCCGGGAGAGCACAATAAAATAAGGTGGAGTGATGAAAATAGCCCCGGTTATTTTGGAGAGCTTAATAGCGTTACTGACGGAAACAGCGCAAGCCCGATTATGAACTTAATAAAAGTTGGAAATAATACACTATGTGCAATTAAGGCAGACACTGAGCAAGACGGAATGATTTATTATCATTCGCCGCTTGATATGAATGATACTTTTTTAAATATTCAATATCCGGGCAAAGTTGGAATTGCGGGAGTTGGTTCGAGCTCGCGATACGCTGCAAACTCACTTAATGATGACACTATATTTTACACAAAAGATGGAGTTAAGGCGATTGGAAAAACTGATGTTAGCATGGAGAGAAGCATTCAACATCGTAGCAGTTTTGTTGATAGAAAGATGAAGAATGAGCCTGACAAGCATAAGGCGAAGGCGTGCATTTGGCGCGGATATTACTGCCTGCTATTTCCGAGCGGGAATTTATATTTAGCAGATAGCAGAATGCGGAGCGAGGTTCAAGACAGCCAATCTATTGAGTATGAATGGTTTTATATTACTAATATTGGATATTACACCGGGCAAGAGAAAGAAAATATTGTTACTGATTTAGGCAAGATATTAGAGCAGGCGGTTCTTAACGGTGATGTTATTGTAATAGATTTGCAGGCTTCGCATAGACCGGTTTATGCTTATGTTTGGCCGGAGGTGGCTGAGAGATATTATAGAGGCGAGATAAGCGATAGTGAAATTCAAAGTTATCAGGTTGGGTTACATATTGAAATGCGCGGGGGTGAATTTAGCGCGGCGGATTGCATTTTCTCGTATGATGATAATTTATATTTTGCTACAAGGGATAATAATAACGGACATATTTTGATTTGTAAGATTAACGCAGATATTGTGAAAAATCCTGACAATGGAGAGCTTAGAGTTTATGCTTTTAACAACTGCGGGCGAAAGATTGACGCTTATTATTGCACGCCGTTTTATGATTATGGTGCTTTTAATGTGCTAAAACGATTTGAGAAGAAGGGGAATGTGCTTTGGACTAAATCATTTCGGAGCGGGTGGGTTAGATTATCGGTGCGGACAAATCGCTCATTTTGGAATCAGCACAAGCAACAAAATACCGGATATTTTGATTATTCGGATTTTGATTATGCTGATATGACATATAATACTTTTGACCAGGTGAGCATTGTTTTTCGCAAATTAAAAGAGAGAAAATGGCAATTGGCGCAATTGAAAATAGAAAATTCAAGGATTAACTCGGCATTTGGTATTTATGAGCTTAATATTAGGGTGAGAATGCTGAGTATGGTTAAAAAATGAAAAAAGTTGTCGTTAATGAGCCTAAAAATAATATTTAATAAATTAAAAGAGGTGGTATAAATGGCTGATAAATTTACGAGCGCACAGCTTGGGCTTTCGGGTGATGTGGCCGGGGCTTATGATTGGGGCGGTTATCAGGGAGTTGTTGATTATTACAACAAGGCCGGTGATACTAATAATGCGAATATTTGGACGCAATTGCGGACTGACCATCTTAATCCCGGCAATACTATTTCGCAAATGCAGGGAAATTCGAATGCGTGGGGCGGAGCTGATTCAAACACGCAGGCGGCGCTTACGGCTACAAATCAGACGCTTGGAAATAGCATAGGCGCTACATATGATAATGGGAATTGGTATAATTCGAGCGGCGGGGCTTTATATGGAACGCCTTCTACTAATAATGAGGCATGGAAGGTGGACGCGAGTGTGGCTGACCCTTATGGGATTAGAGCACAATATTCTCAATTTGGCGGTGATGTAGGGCGAGCTATTGAATATTATTTATCTATTGGAGATTTAACGGCTGCACAAAAGGCTATGGCGGATAGAGAGCAATTAGGGGCATATTCAAGCGTGGATAGTGGAGCATTGCAAAATAATTTTAATCAAACTTATGCTAATAAGATAGCGCAACAACAGCAACAAAATACTTTGGATAACATTTTATCAGACCAAAGGCGGATTGAGGCGGAGCAGAGGGCGGCGCAGGAGGCAGCGATTAGAGCGGCGGTTAATAATGCTGTGACGCAGATTGAAGCGCAGAGGGGAAATGTGACTTCTTCGGCAGAACAAGCGGGGAGTGCGGCATATCTTGAATATATGAAGGCATTGAAAAGGAATGAACAGCAAGGCGGAAGATTGGGATTGAGCGGTGTTAGTGATTTTTTTCAAGCTGATGCACTTAATAGTTTTCAAGGAGCGCAGGCGCAGATTGCGGGCAACCGGGACAAGCTGATGAATGATATTGAACTTGCTATAACGCAGGCAAGGCAATCGGGTGATATTCAACTTGCGAATGCTATTGCTGAGGCGGCGGCGCGCGAGATGGCTAATGCTAAATGGGGATATACGGCGCAAAATGATTTATTTAATGCAAATAGGGTTGATGATAGATATTATGCTGATGCCATTCAGGCTTCTCGGAATTTGGGTTATGATAGGTTGGTTTATGCTGATGAGCGGGATTATAATAGAGGGCTACAGGCTTCGCAACTTCAAAATTCAGCAGCAGAGGCGAGCCGCAATAGCATATCATCTATTGTAGCTGTGTTGATGGAGCAGGGGATGAGTTATTCGGCGGCTTTGGCGGAGGCTTATAGGACGGCGAATGAGATGAATGCTAGATATCCTTATGCGAGCTGACAAGGAATACTAAAAAAGAGGGCTGGGTTAGCTCTCTTTTTTAGTAAGTGCATTTTTGACATGGAGTATATCCCTGAGACTTTGCTTTTTCTAAAGTTGTTTCTCGTGAATTTGCACCGCTACAAGTTGAAAAAAAATGGTATCTTTTGCCTGATGGATATGTATAAACTATGCGAGAGGCTTCATTTGCTATTTTAGTAGGAATACTTGTTGAAGTTAATTGTGTTGTGGTTTTAGGTGCAATTTCTGTTGGTTTTGGAGCTGGATTTGGTAAAAGCATATTTCCAATTTCTTTATATAATTCGTTAATTTTTTCTAAAAAGTCTTTCTCGCCTAATTCCGTTCCTTCGAATAGCTCTTCTATATTTTCTTTTGGTATTATATAACTATTCTTTTGTTCTATAGCTCCAAATAATAAATCTTCAATTGCATCTTCAGCAGATTGATATTCATCAAAATACCAATCTTTAAAATCTTCTATTTCTTGCAATACATTCATTGAACGAATTTCAAAATCTCTTTTAATATCATCAATTTCATATTGAGAATATTTATTTTCTCCACATCCTATTAAAGAGAATGCCAATATTAGTGAAAGTGATATTAGTATTACTTTTTTCATTTGAACCTCTTTTCTTAATTTTTGTATTTAATAACTTGCTAAATTAACCTATTTATGTTATAATTATAGACTGATGGTTAGATAAGTCAAATTTTAGAAAAAGGAGGTTAAAACTATTATTTAAGGGGGAGACAGCTATTGAATAACTATTAAGGAGCTCCCTCTCATATTATTAGATGGGAGGTGAGCGCTATGAAAAGTTATGCTTATTATGAGGTTATTAATACGGTGCGGACAATGGAAAAGAGTGAGCTTGAGAAGCTTGTAAATCAAAAAATCAGTAAGGTTATGCAACGCGAGAGCAATGCAAATTTTTATTTAGGGGGAGAAAATTATGAACAAAGTGGCAATTTATTGTAGGCTTTCGGATGAGGATAGGAACAAAAAGAATGCCGGGGATGAGAGCGAGAGCATACAAAATCAGAAGTCTATGCTTGTTAGTTATGCTATGGCGCAGGCTTGGGATATTTATGGGATTTACTGCGATGATGATTATTCCGGGGCGGATAGGAACCGGCCGGAGTGGTGCAAGATGATTGAGGAGGCGGAGCAGCAGAAGTTTAGCATTATACTTTGCAAGACGCAGAGCCGGTTTAGCCGGGATATGGAGATGGTGGAGCGATACATACATGGGAAGTTTAATGAGTGGGGGATTAGGTTTATCAGCCTTGTTGACAATGCTGACACGGACATTATTGGGAATAAAAAGGCGAGGCAGATTAACGGGCTGATTAATGAATGGTATTTGGAGGATTTATCGGATAATATTAGGCGGACGCTTGACCATAAAAAGAGAAATGGGGAGTTTTGTTGTGGGTTTGCGCCATATGGGTATATGAAAGATCCTAATAACAAAGGCAAACTTATTATTGATAAAGAGGCGGCGGCAGTTGTTAAAGCAATTTTTAATATGTATGTTGATGGAATGGGAGTTCATTTAATTGCTCAAGAACTTAATCGTATGAAAATACTTAGTCCTTCCGCATATAAGAAATCAAAAGGTATAAAACTAGGTTATATAAATAATACATCATCAATATTTTGGTCAAAAGAATCTGTTACTGTTATTATTAATAGAGAGACTTATATTGGAACGCTTGTGCAAGGCAAATCTTCAACTATTAGCTATAAAAATAGAAAAAAAATAAAAAACAAAATGGAAGACTGGATAAGAGTTCCTAATACGCATGAGCCTATTATTTCGTTGGAACTTTGGGAAAGAGCTCAGGATATTAGAAAGAAAAGAACAAGACCGGCCAAAAGGGATGGATTAAAACATATTTTTTTTAGTAAACTGCTATGCTCGTGTTGTGGTGAAGTTTTACATAAATCTCTTTATAAGACTAAAAATGAAATGAAACCATATTTTAGATGTTCTGCTCATTATCGTTCAGTTGAACTATGTAATAATGTTAAAACTCTCAATGGAGATGAGCTAAATAGAATTGTCTTAAAAGAAATTAATTCACTTCTTGAAAAACACTATAATTCTGATTTGATTAGCTTTGAATTAGCTAATGAGGAGGCCGAGGAAAAACAAATAAAATTTATTCAACACCAAAAAAGAGATTTGATAAAAGAGTTGGAGCAAAAAGAAAAAGCGGTTGAATCATCATATTGTGATAAGGTTGTCGGAATTATTACACAGGAACAGTTTATTTCTTTTAATAAGAGTTTCGAGAATGATATTATTTCATTTAAGGCGGCTATTGATAGGCTCGATAAAGAAATTAAAAAGTTAGAACATAAGAATGATAAGAAAGCAGAGCGGGCACAAGTATTAAATAAATATAAGCAAATTAAGGTTTTAACTCGAGAAATTATTGATGAGTTTATTGAATGTATTAGAGTTGGAATTTATGACACTTCAAAAAACTCTCGACAAATTGAGATAGTTTGGCAGTTTTAGGCTGTAACATTTTTGTAACATAATTGTTACACAATTTTAAGGTTCAAAAGGTTGACAAGATTTTCCAATTAGGACTATAATAGGTATATCTTAAAAGTCTATGCAACATTTCTAATTGGATTTTTTGTCTAACTTATTTCAATCTTTGTGTTTAATAAGTTCCATCATTGGTACTTATCCCGATTACCACCGGGCGATTATTGCGCAGGTGCGCTTTTGCCGCCATTAGCACGCATGAATCGGTGATGCCGCAATTGAGGCGAGCTATGCTCGAGCCGGTGCAGGGAGCGATAACAAGCAAATCGAACATCTTTTTTGGGCCGATTGGCTCGGCGTGGTTCATATCGCGGATGACATTATTTCCTGTGACTTTTTCCAAATTGGCGGCGATTACATGTGCCGGGCCGACGCGTGTGTCGGTGCGCGCCACTTTTTCCGAGATTATCGGGATGATATTTGCGCCCTCGGCCATAACTCGCTCTATATCATTATATATTTCGGGGATGGTACAAAATGAACCTGTGATTGCCCAACCTATTGTTTTTCCTCTAAACATTTTGCGCCCCTTCCTCCTCTATGATTTTATCTAT